>JAFRKM010000100.1 GCA_017431755.1 Clostridia bacterium | reverse complement strand
TAATTATGAAACATTCTAAAAAAATTTTAAATAAGCTTATGGTGGTTTCGCTAGGGGCTTTATTTATAATAGGAAATTGTGGAGCTCTCACAAATGTTTTTGGAGTAAGACCCCAAAAAAAGGTTAAAGGACAGACAGTAACTGTATCTAGTCAAAAAAATTATAAAGACCGTGTAAATGGAGTTCAAAAAATTTTAGAAATGAA
Organism: Clostridia bacterium; assembly: GCA_017431755.1. Lineage (GTDB taxonomy): Bacteria > Bacillota > Clostridia > Oscillospirales > Acutalibacteraceae > UMGS1491. The sequence goes on along the minus strand of JAFRKM010000100.1, from coordinate 5,884 downwards.
TGATACTTCATTTAATGGCATTAGTATAATTTTAGATTGTGGTATGTATGGTAATGTGTTTCATAGCCAGGGATATGAATCGCATCATTTGGTTTCAAATAAGTTTTGTCAAATGCACAGTGATATAATTTGTACTGATGAAGCACCATCTGTTTTAATTCCTCATGATATTCATGCAAAAACGGGGAGCTATGGCAAATCTCCTGATAGTGAATATTTTCAAAAAGAAAAAGAATGTTTTAAAAAAGGCGGTATAAAAGCTGTTTTAAAATATGGGCTTAACGATTTAAAAAATGCTTTTAAAGAGAGTAATGTTGAATGTGGGAATCTTCTAAACGGTAATAATCTTATATTAAATAAACTTTATTCATATGCTGATTTATTTGATGCACGTACAAAAGCGCGTAAAACAGGTAATGTGCAGGATGCTAATAAAGTACAATTTATACTTAAATATTGTATTTCTACTCCTGCAAAGCCAAAAATGAGAAAAGGAATTTGTAAAAATGACGTTGACAATAATAAGAAGAATTCCGAAAAGCATAAAAGAACGAATAGAGAAGAAGTGTTTAAAACTCCTGTTAAAAAGACTAGAACTGTTGAGAATAGTGTTAAGAATAGTTAGAAATATATTTTTTAAACCGCACCACTTTTTGGTGCGGTTTTTTTGTAATATAAAATAGATATTAATAATAAAGTTTATTATATGGTGCATAATATACTTATATTTTGAAAAAGGGATGATTTAATGATTAAAATAAAGCCTTTAGTGGTCAGCTTGCTTATATCTTTGGGTGGGGGAGCGATTGTTGGATTTTTAACTAGAAATTCAATGTCTATTTATGATGAGATCCTTTTGCCAAAGTTTGCTCCGCCATCTATTTTGTTTCCAATTGCTTGGGCTATTTTGTATACTTTAATGGGTATATCATCATATATGATTTATGAATCTATGTCGTCTTTAAAAGATAAAGCTTTAACTGTATATTTTGTGCAGTTGGCAATTAATTTTTTGTGGCCGTTTGTATTTTTTAGTGGCCGTATGTTTTATTTGGCGTTTGCGGTTTTGACGATTTTATGGTTTTTAGTAATTTGGATGATTAAACTTTTTTATGATATTAAGCCGATTGCTGCATATCTGAATGTACCTTATATTTTATGGCTTACTTTTGCTGCATATTTAAATTTAAGTATAGCTTTGCTTAACTAGATTCTACTAATTTAAAAAGCCAATTTTTTTAGCCTGAAATTTTATAAATTAATTTTCAAAATGCTTAAAATATTATTGAACCCATAATTGTTATGATATATAATTATTTTGTTATTTAGTTTTATAAGGAAAGCAGGTTATTAGAAAATGGCAAGTGTTCCGGAAATGTTTGGAAGTATGGTGTTTAATAAAGAAGTAATGAAAAAGATGTTGCCATGCGAAGTTTATGAAAAGTTGCAAAAATCTATTGACGAAAATTCGCCAATAGATATTGAGACGGGTGAATTTGTAGCAAGAGCAATGAAATCTTGGGCAATAGATAAAGGCGCAACACATTTTACGCACTGGTTCCAACCATTAACGGAGATAACAGCAGAAAAACATAATAGCTTTTTAGAGTTTGATTCTGATGGAAATGCAAAGATGAGCTTTTCGGTTAAAGAACTTATAAAAGGTGAATCAGATGCTTCCAGTTTGCCGTCAGGAGGATTGAGAGCAACGTTTGAAGCCAGAGGATATACATCTTGGGATCCTACGTCGTATGCTTTTGTAAAAAATAAATCTCTTTATATACCAACTTTTTTTTGCTCATACAGTGGAGAGGTACTTGACGAGAAAACACCGCTACTGAAATCCATGTACGCTGTTAACAAACAAGCGCTGAGGGTTTTAAAAATACTTGGCAACAATAGTATAAAAAAAGTTACACCATCAATGGGCGCAGAACAAGAATATTTTCTAATAGATAAAGAAGTCTATAAAAAGCGTAAAGATATAGTTTTTTGTGGGCGTACACTTTTTGGTGCAAAACCTGTTAAAGCGCAAGACCTTTCAGATCATTATTTTACGGCTCTTAAGCCAAGAGTTGCTGATTTTATGCACGAATTAGACGAGGAGCTTTGGAAATTGGGCGTGCCTTCCAAAACAAAGCATAATGAAGTGGCGCCGTCTCAGCATGAAGTTGCGCAGATACATACTTTTTCTAACCATGCTGCGGATCAAAATCATATAATAATGGAAACATTAAAACAAGTTGCGGAAAAACATAACTTGGTTTGTCTTCTTCATGAGAAGCCGTTTAGTGGAATAAATGGAAGTGGTAAACATAATAATTGGTCGCTTTCATCCGATACAGGAGTAAATCTTTTTGAACCGGGAGTTTCTCCGAGAGATAATGTTCAGTTTTTGGTGTTTCTTTGTGCTATGATTAAAGCTGTTGATGAGTATTCTGACTTGCTTAGAATTTCTATTTCTTCGCCCGGAAACGACTGCCGTTTAGGTGGTAATGAAGCCCCACCTTCTATTGTTTCAGTTTATCTTGGTGAGGATATTATGGAAATTTTAGAATCAATTGAAGAAGGTAAAATGTATAACGGAAAGAAAAGAGGAAAATTTTATGTTGGTTTAGATGTTTTTCCTACTTTCCCGTGTGATACTTCAGATAGAAATCGAACGTCGCCGTTTGCGTTTACGGGTAATAAATTTGAGTTTAGGATGGTAGGCTCTGCGCAGTCAATTGCGTCAACTAATATGATATTAAATATTATTGTAGCGCAATCTTTAAAGGAATTTGCGGACGAGTTAGAAAATTCAAATAATATAGAGAAAGATCTTAACGATCTTTTGGAAAAGACTATAAAAAAACACAAAAAAATTATATTTAATGGAAATAGTTATTCCAAAGAATGGGAAAAAGAAGCCGGTATTAGGGGCCTTTGCAATTTTAAAACAACAATTGATGCGCTTAAACATTCTCTTGATGATAAAAATGTTAAGCTGTTTACTACTCATAAGGTGTTATCACACAGGGAGATTGTTTCAAGGTTCGAAATACATATGGAAAGTTACTGTAAAGTTATTCACATTGAGGCCAAAACTATGATAAGTATGGTTAGAAATGAGATTTTGCCAGCAGTTTGTAAGTATACAAAAGAACTTAGTAGTGAGATATTAAATAAGAAAGAAGTGGGCACGGGGATTCCCTGTCAATACGAAATGGAAAGTTTAAAAACACTTTCTGATCTTACTATTAAGGCAGATAACGCCTTAAATGATCTAGTAGATACATTAAATATTGCTCGAAAAACATATGATTTAGTGGATAAAGCCGATAAATATAAAAAAGATGTTCTTGAAAGCATGAATAATCTTAGAAATATAATAGATACTATAGAAATTAACATGCCAAAGTCATGTTGGCCGTATCCTACTTATGATGACATACTTTTTAGTGTTTAAAATATTTCTAAATGAAAGGATAAATATAATATGGGTAAAAACAATTATTTTAAAAAAATTTTGAAAATGATTTCTGTTTGTACATGTTTTTGTACATTTTTGACTTGTGTTTATGCAAATCCTCCCGAAACTCAAGGGTGTAAAAAAGAAGGCGAAACCAGGGTTTTAAGTTGCGATATACCAACAAATTTTGGTGGGACGTCTGATTCCGGTAATTCATTTTTTAGTTTTATTTCTAGACTTAGGTACGTAAACCGTTGGGCGCTTTTTAAAAACAGTGAAACTGAAGATTTGGCTGATCACAGTGCAGAAGTTGCATTTTTGGCGCACGCTTTAGCGGTTATAAAAAATAAAAAATTCGGTGGTAAAGTTAATGCGGAAAGGGCAGCTCTTTTAGGGCTTTATCATGACACTCCTGAATTAATAACCGGAGATATGCCTTCCCCAGTTAAATACTTTGGAAAGGAAATGAAACCATTATACGATAAAATAGAAAAAGTAGCTGTTGATGAAATGATATCAATGCTTCCTGAAGAATTTGCTGATGATTTTAAGCCACTTTTATGCCATACTGAAGAAGAAAAAGAGCTTTGGCAAATAGTAAAAAATGCAGATATTCTCTCGGCGCTTATTAGATGTTTAAGAGAGAAAAGCTTAAAAAACCCCGATTTTGATAAACCTTTGAATACAATTACAGAAAAACTAAAAACTATTTCAGAACAATGTCCGGAAGTGGATTATTTTATAAAAGAATTTATGCCGTCTTTTGGCTTTAAGTTATAAATATTTTTCTATAAAACTTTTAACTGCTTTTTCGTAAAGCCCAGGACTGAATTCATAGGATTCTGCATGTGCGGCTCCTTCTATTATTAATTTTTCCTTTTCACAGTTTGCCGCACTGTATAATTTATCTGCCATAAAGGTGGGCACGAACTTATCTTTTGAACCGTGAATAAAAAGCATTGGAGTTTTTGATTTTTTTACTTGTTTTAAAGCGTCTGCTTCTTTAAATGAGTACTTAGCTCTTATTTTTGTTTCAAGAGAGATTAATCTCAAAATTAAATTTGAAGTAAGCGTAAATCTGGATTTTAAAAATTTTCTAAATTGATAATTTAGTTCATCCCATACCCCTGTATATCCGCAGTCTTCTATTATACATTTTATATTTTTAGGCAAATTTTCGCCTGAAGTCATTGCAACAGTTGCTCCACCCATGGAAACCCCGTATAAAATAATTTTTGCGTTTTTTTGTTTGGATATAATTAAATTAGCCCAGTTTATAACATCAAGCCTTTCGTGCCATCCCATGCCGATGTATTTCCCTTCACTTTTTCCGTGTCCTCTTGCGTCCGGGGCCAGCACGTTGAGCCCCATTTTATAAAAAAGCGCAGCAGCCTTTTTAAGGCGCAAGGCATTTCCGCTGTATCCGTGGCACATTATAACCCAAGTATCGCTAAGAGCGTGGTTTGTTATTAGATACGCGTGGAGTTTAAGACTATCATAGGATTTTATATAAACGCTTTGTGCATTATTTTTAAATGGTAATGTGGGGGAGTTTTGGTCGTTTTCTTTTCTTAAAAATGAGCTTTTTTTGTTGTGCGGTGCTAAAAGTATTAGTGATTTATCGCTTGATGGGCAAATAATTAAATTGTATAAAAATCCGGCAACAACGCTGCAAGCAATAAATATAAGCAAAAATATAGATGCAATAATTATTAGTGTAATAATCAAATTAATACCGTCTTTCTAAATGTGTTTTTAGTTATATATTATCATTTTAAATTTAATTATACAATCTAAAAAAATTATTAAAAGGGTGAAATTATGAATTTTCAAAGCCAAACAATGGACATCAATTTTAAAAATGCAGTAGGATATCTTACTTTTAAGAACTTAGAAAAATTAGAATTTTTGAAACACTGTTTTTCAACTAGATTAGGGGGTGTAAGTAGTGGCCAATATAAATCCATGAATTTGAGCTATTCTCAGGGTGATAATATAGAAAACGTAGATGAAAATTATAAAATTTTTTGCGATGCTTTGGGATTTAATATAGAAAAATTGGTTATAACTTCGCAAATCCACGGAAATGAAATTAAATGCATTTCTAAAAATGATATTAAACCTGGACATTTAAATAATAGAAAATCTGCGGGTGTTGATGGCTTTGTTACAGATGTTCCGGGAGTGGTTTTGGCTACTTTTCATGCTGATTGTCCGGCAATATTTATGGCAGATGGTGTAAAAAAAGTTGTTGGGGTTGCACATGCTGGGTGGAAAGGAACGGTCAAAAAAATTGCAAAAAACCTTGTGGATAAATTCATAGCTTGTTATGGTTCATCGCCAAGTGATTTAATTTGTGCTCTTGGCCCGGCAATAGGGCAGTGCTGTTTTGAAGGATCTACTGATATTTTGCCTGAGTTTGAAAAACTTGGT
>JAFRKM010000099.1 GCA_017431755.1 Clostridia bacterium | reverse complement strand
TTTTCCGCAAGCTGAAACATTTCGGCTGCCGGGAGAAACGGCACATTTATCTAAATTATTATTCACCACAGCGGAAAACCAATAAAGTTTTCCTGCATTGTCAATCAAATATGGGCTTTCAGATGTTCCGCTTCCGCTACATGCTTGATATTTACCGCACTTGGTACAGAACCCATTATTATAACCCGGGTGATCTACATTTGGAGAACTATTTAACTGGTAATTACTGTAAGACAAAGTAGAACTCTTACACCAGTATCCCAAATAAACTTCGCCATGAGAACTATCCAAAACCGGGAAATCATCATGCGGGCTTAGGCCATTATCAATACTTTGATACCAACCGTATGACGAACTACCAAGCCGGTATGCCATTTCTCCGCTGGCAAATTGCGAAGAAGTCGCAGCAGTACCGGGTTTTCCTGTACCTGTTGCCCCTGTGGCAGATACGCTCGAATTATAGTAACAACGGTTTGGAGTAATTCCACCACCACTACCTATAATTTGGCCGGAGTTAGTTTCGCTGCAAAGCACTTCACTGGAATTAAAACAAGCCACAACTGCTGAAGAATTTGAACCAGCATCCCAACCAACTATACCACCGGTACCATTACCGCCACGAATACGTCCATAGTTGGCACAAGACCTAACACTTATGTTAGTATGACCGCTGTAAAACCCTCCGGTAATACCGCCAACAGAATCATTAGAATTATAAGTGGTATAATTGAAATTGTCGGTCGGATAAACTTCACCTCTATTAATACAATAACCAATTTGGTTACCCGAACTAAGAACCCCGGCAATTCCACCCGCATAAACGTCACCACCACATGTTGTTTTAACTGTAGCAGTATTTGTGCAGTATGTAATTTTTGAACCTGATATACATTCGCCTGCTATTCCGGCGACTCCTCCGCCTGTAGAACGTATAAGTGCAGAATTTGTACATTTTGTTATTGTACCGGAATTTTGCCCACAGATACCACCAACGTGGTTATTTCCTTGTATGTATTTCCCTGTGCTATTGGCGCTGGTTGTAACATGACAATTCTCTACAGTACCCGTATTAATACCACAAATACCACCCGTTTCGTTATAACAATTAATATTCGGATCTGCAAGGGTTAAATTTTTTATTGTGCCGGAATTGTAACCAAACAAACCTTCACATGGATAGCCTGACCTATCAATAGTCAAACCCGATATTGTATGGCCATTACCGTTAAATGTACCTTTAAAAGGGTGGCCGCTGTCATAACCTATACACCCGGTCGTGCCATCTCCGCCCGTCCATTCTGTGCTATCTAAAGTTATATCAACATAAAGAGTGACAGTTGCACCTTCCAGGTTATTGCCATTATTTACGTAATTTCGAAATAGCTTTAAATCATCTGCAGAGCGTATTGTATGATCAAATGGCGGATACCACGCACAAACTTCCTTTTCAGGCGTTTTTGGCACAGCAAACGCCGCCACTAAAGCTATAAACAGCCCTATAAATATTATCCAGATTCTTTGAAACTTCTTTACCATATAAAATACCCCTTCCTTTTTCGCGGTAACACAATTCGAACAGCCATCTAATTGATTAAAAACAAATTTGTACCAATTTCATAATTTTTAGACGATTTTTATGTATTTTTATGTATTCAGAATCATTTTAATAGTATCAAAAGCGTTTTTCAAGTCTTTTTTATAATTTTTTTTATTTTTTTCAAATTTTTTATCTTAAAACACAAAAAATCCCCGAAAAATCGGGGATTTTAATTTTTAAAAATTTTTCAATTTTATTTTATTATTTCTACTCCGAGATAATCTTTCAAAACTTCAGGAACTGTTACGCTGCCGTTTTCATTTTGATAATTTTCCAAAATTGCCGCCACTGTGCGTCCAACAGCCAAACCCGAACCATTTAATGTATGCACAAATTGTGCTTTATCTTTTGGATTATCTTTATATCGAATTTGTGCTCTTCTAGCTTGATAATCTTCAAAATTTGAACAAGATGAAATTTCGACATATTTATTATAGGACGGCATCCAAACTTCAATATCATAAGTTTTCGCAGAGCAAAAACCTATATCACCAGTTGATAAACATACCACTCTATATGGAATTTTAAGAAGTTGCAGTAATTTTTCAGCGTCGTTTGTTAATTTTTCCAGTTCTTCGTAAGATTTTTCCGGTTTTACAAATTTCACAAGCTCAACTTTATTAAACTGATGCTGCCTTATAAGTCCACGCGTATCACGTCCTGCCGCACCTGCTTCAGATCTAAAGCACGCTGAATATGCGCAGTACTTTATGGGTAATTTTGCACCATCTAAAATTTCATCTCTGTGCAAATTCGTCACAGGCACTTCGGCCGTAGGAACAAGATAATAATCTGTGCCTTCAACTTTAAAGCCATTATCAAATTTAGGTAATTGCCCTGTACCATAAAGTGAGGCTGTATTAGCCATAAATGGCGGGAACACTTCAGTATAACCATTTTCTGCATGCATATTTAAAAAGAAATTTATAACAGCTCTTTCAAGTTTTGCACCAAATCCTTTATAAAAATGAAATCTCGTCCCCGTAACTTTCGCAGCACGTTCTGGATCTAAAATATCTAAACTTTTTCCAATCTCCCAATGTGGTTTTGGCTCAAAATCAAACTTCCTAGGCTCACCAAAACGGCGTATTTCCACGTTTTCTGTATCGTCTTTTCCAACAGGCACACTTTCGTTTGGAACATTCGGAATAGATAAAATCAATTGCCTTTGCCTATTTTCAATTTCAGAAAGCTCTTTGTTTTTTTCTGCAATATTTTTTGAAAGCTGTTTTAAATTTTTCATAATTTCTGTGGTATCTTCGCCAGCTTTTTTCATAGCAGGAATTTTTTTATTATACCCATTTTGATCAGCTTTCATTGACTCTGTTTCAGAAATCAATTTTCTGCGTAATTCATCAAGTTTTAATACCTCATCAATTACATTATCTAAATCAGTATTTCTGGTTTTTATTTTCTTTTTTATTTCTTCTGGATTATTTCTAATTCTTTTTATATCAAGCATACTTCTTACCTTCTTCTATATTTTCTTGAATTATATTTTAAATTACTATGTTTTTCTCTTTTAAAAAATGCAATTAAAATACACAATGCCATACCTAAAACAAAAGACACAAATGAAACTATAATAAGTGAAACCGGAGCAATCGCACCACTTAAAAATTTATAATAAACTTCACCAACAGAGACAAAAAGTCCTACAAACATCAAAAAGCTCCACGCTTTTAAAATATTTTTATAATACAGTTTAAAAATAACACTCATAAGTATTCCTAAAACAAAATACTCTAAAAAGCGAATAGCTGCTACAAAATCATCAATTCTAAATCTATATCCTAATCCAGAACTGCTGAAAAAATCATTTAAATTATTAACAATATAAACTCTATTATCAATTGCACCTATATCAGCATAAGTATTCATAAATATACAAACTACCATCAGCACCGTAAGGGTAAAAGATATTAATTTTGGTATCTTTTTTTCTATCATTTAAAGCCTCCTATTTTATTAACATATTATAGATATTCGAAAGATCTTCTTCGCCCGAAAACTCAATTTGAATGGTGCCTTTTTTTCTTCTTCCAGAAACGATTTTAACCTTTCTTTTCAACTTTTTATGAAGATCTGATTCTATTTTATTAAAAAAAGCATCTTTCTTAATAACTTTTAAAGATTTTGGCTTTTCCAATTCTTTAAAATTCATTTTTTTAACAAGCAGTTCTAATTGCAGAACATTTAAACCTTGCGAAATCGTAGTTTTAAGTGCTCTTTGCATGTCATCATCACTAGTAAGTGAAAGCATTGCACGAGCGTGACCTGCAGTTATTTCATTTGATTCTAATTTATCTACTACAAAACTTGGTAAATTAAGAAGCCTTAATGTATTGGCAATATAAGATCGTGATTTCCCTACGGATTTTGAAACTTCTTCTTGGGTAAGATCATAATTTTCCATTAAATTTTTGTAACCCTTAGCTTCTTCTAAAGCAGACAAATTTTCTCTTTGTAAATTTTCTACCAAAGCAAGCTCGGTTATTTCTTTTTCGTTAATATTTTTAATTATAACCGGTACTTCCGTAAGACCAGCCATTTTAGCCGCTCTAAATCTTCTTTCACCTGCAATTATTTTATATTTGCCAGAGGAAAGTGGTTTTACAACAATCGGCTGAATTATTCCGTGTTTCAAAACAGAATCTGCAAGTTCTTTTAAAAGTTCATCGTTAAAAATCATTCTGGGTTGTGTTTTATTAGCTTCGAGTTCGCTTATTTTCAATGTTACAGGCACGTTTTCATTTTCTGTGTTGTTTTCCATGAAAATCATGTCTAAACCCTTGCCTAAACCACCTTTTTTAGATACCATAATCTTCTCTCCTTTTTATTTGTTATTTTTTATTATTTCATAAACTTTATTAAGAGCATCTTTTGCAGGTACTTGCACATCCGGGATTAATTTTATGCCGTCCTTGGTTTTGTCAATTCTATAACCCTTTTTGTGTGTCGTATAAAGTTTCAGACCCGCATTCGATGTTTCAAAGCCCTTTCGGGAAACAAGACTACTAAAATGTTCAGGGGAGTTTCCGGGAACTTCCCCAACAATAGTTGCTAAATGATTATCTTGAAATATCTCAGCAAAAAGTAGAGCTGAACTAAACGTGGCATGGGACGTTAACAAAAATACTTTTCCGCCGAATAACAAATTTTTGTCATAATTTTCACCCAAGCAGCTAATTCTATATTTTTCTACATCGTCCTTGTTCATAGTATTACCATCGTACCGTAACAACTTATTGTCACTACGCTCATCATGACTAACGCTTTTGAATTCTGATAAATTTTTTAATCCCAGAGCAAACAATTCGGCAGCAGTAGCGTTTCCGCCCGGATTTTTTCGTAAATCTATGGCCATATTTTTGATTTTTTTCTGCGAAACTTCTTTGTAGAAATTTAGTAATGTATTTAAATATTCTTCATTGTACCGACAATGGTTTAATTTAAAAACCCCAAGGCTGTTTTTTTCGTCAATTTCATAAGATACCCAGTGTTCAGAATCTTCATTTGGTACTTTTATTTCGGTCGTTTCAAAATCCTTACTTTGGACTTCTGATTGTGTATTAAAACTTACTTTTATGGGTTTTGAAGTGTCGATTCCGCACAAAGCAAGCTTCCATTCTGGAATAAAATATGAAGGAGATTCAAAAAAGTTATGTTCTGTCCATTCCTCAATTTCGTAGGAATAATGATTTTGAAAAGTTTTATACAAATCTGAAATTAAAATGTCATTTATAGCAACGATTTCACAACCTTTGAAATCTCCGCTTTTGCAAATAAACTTACCATCTTCGTACTCGGTATCAAATGGCATCCTCTTATTTAAAAAATCAGGAGGCACCACTCTTGTATGTGCGTCGTGAAGCTTTGCAAGGATTCTTGAAATAATTCTCCATTCGTCGATTAAGCTTACTTTATCTTTTAAGTTTTCAATCTCAATTTTTGCTTGGTTTGTAACTTCATCGGGGATTTTTTCAACAGATGAAACGTGATTATCCTTTATTGCTTTGAGGACATAGTTTATATCCTCGATTGCTTGCTCTTTGGTTATTTCAAAATTATATTGTTTTATTAATTCGCTATTTGAGGTAGAAACCGGTAACATTGCATCAACAGTTTGATTTAAAAGAGTTGGTGTAATTGTAAAAATGGACAATCCTGCAAGAACACTTGCAGCTAATTTTCTATTCATAGCTCCTCCCGAAATATTTTCTAAATCCTTGTCTGTTAAGTTTTCTCTGCTTTCAAGCTCTGTGATATAGCTTGGCAAGTTCCAAATTTCATATTTAAAATCTTCTTTCATAAAAACACCCCTTTATTTATTATTTTTAATAATTTCCTTAGCTAAGGCCTTGTAAGCCCAGTTGCCTTTATTAAATTTAGAAAAATACATTACAGGTTTACCAAATCCAGGTGCCTCGGAAAGTTTTACAGAACGTGGAATAGTCGTTTTAAAAACTTTGTCCGGAAAATTATTTTTTACTTCAGCCATAACTTGCTTTGTTAAATTAAGCCTCGTGTCACACATTGTCATTAAAATACCTTCTATGTCTAAATCTGCATTATGATGACGTTTCACAACTTTGATTGTATTTATAAGTTGTGAAAGACCCTCCAAAGCATAGTACTCACACTGGATTGGTATTAAAATGCTATCACTTGCACAAAATGAATTAATCGTGATTATTCACAAAGATGGGGGACAATCAATCAAAATAAAATCGTACACTTTTTTTAATTCAAAAATTTTATTTTTTAATTTTGACTCTTTCCCTGAAAATAAACTAATTCCAGCATCCGCTGCAGCTAAATTTATATGAGAAGGAATTAAACTTAAATTTTTAAACTCTGTTTTAAGCGTTGCTTCCTCGGGAGAAACATCTTTTTCTAAAACATCATAAGATGATTTTTCCACTTCTTTTTTATTAAATCCCAAACCACTGGTCGTGTTACCTTGAGGATCTAAATCTATAATTAAAACTTTTTTGCCCGCAGCACCTAAAGATGCCGCCAAATTGACAGTTGTCGTGGTTTTTCCCACTCCACCTTTTTGGTTAGAAATCGAAATTATTTTTCCCATAAAAACCTCCAATTAACAATAATTTTCACTCCAAAACTATTTAAAAACACTAACTATATAAATAATACTCTTTTAAAAAAGAAAAATCAACCTTAATTTTTTTAAAAAAACAGAAGGTGTTTCACATGAAACACCTTTAAAATAGATATTAAAAATTATAAATGTTTCATGTGAAACATTATAGCGGTGATTTTGAAATTTTAGAATTTGAACGCGGATATTTTTTGGGGGTTTCTTTTATTTTTTTTATAATTAAAATATTCCTAAAACCTTTATTTTCCGGGAGCTCAAAAACTTTTGATTCTTCTATTTTACCACCTAAAATTTTCATTGCTTGCTGAGCTTTTTTAATTTCTTCATCAGCATTTGATCCTTTAAGAGCAACAAAAAAACCACCAACTTTCACATACGGTAAACAATACTCACACAAAATATTAAGCGGCGCAACAGCACGAGAAACAGCAAAATCATATTTTTCTCTATATTTATTATCATGACTCAATTCCTCTGCTAGGCAATGAATAGTTTCCTCTTCTAAATTTATTTTTTTTATTAATTTATTTAAAAATTTAATTCTTTTATTTAAACTGTCAACTAAAGTTAAATCTATATCTTCACGAAAAATTTTCATCGGCACACCCGGAAATCCAGCACCTGTACCAATGTCAATAATTTTTGTGTTTTTTGTAATTTTAATAAACTTATTCAATATTATACTATCCACAAAATGCTTTATCATAATT
>JAFRKM010000098.1 GCA_017431755.1 Clostridia bacterium | reverse complement strand
TTTATTTTTTTTTAAAATTTTTAAAAGAGGAAAAAAAGATTTAAATATTATATTTTTAATTCTATCGTTTGGGTTATTATGTAATTTATCTATTTTTATATCTTTGGCAAAATAATAATGCGGATTTTCACCAGTATCACAAATTGAAACAATGCTTATTTTATATTCGTTGATTTTATTAAGTTCACCACATAAGGCCGACATTACCCTGGTTATACCGCCCATATCTTCTATATTAAAACAAATAAAACACAATTTTTTCATAGTTAATTCCTTTTAAATTATTTATTTATTAATTTTATAGACTAACTTTTTATAAATTTTTTTATTTATAAGAAAAGCAAAAATTGCTAGCTTCCTTTTGGCCGAAAAGTATGGATTTAAAAAGATTTTTAGTGCACGTTTTTTAACAAAATTTAAAGCTTTTAAATAATCGTCATCTTTTACTTTGTTTTGACTAATAATAATCTTATCTAAAACATATATGTACGACCAAATGTATCTAAATTCCGCTTCTTTTATAAATTCAGGGTAGTTTTCTTTTATATAGTTAAAATGAGCTTTATAAGCTTCCACAACATACCAATCATTTTGTGAAAAATTAGATGTTGTGATGCTACCTTCGTGCCTTACGTAATAATATTTCGTCTCTGAGCTATAAAAAACTTTATTTGCTTTTAAAAGTATTTTTGGAATCAAAAAAGCATCTTCGGATGTTTTACCTTCAGGGAATTTTTCACCTTCAAACAATCGCGCGGCAAAAAGTTTATTTACGGGATTAACTGAAAAAATTCTGCTTTTTAGCGCTTCACTCATTGCTTCTTTGCCACTAAGCACTCCGCTGCCGTTAAAAGAAGACTGCTTTACCATTTTTTCTGAACCATCCTCTTTTAAAAAACAATTTACAATTCCACATACCGAAATATCAGCACCACTTTTTTTAAGATTGTCATATAAAAATTCATACATATCTTCCGATAAATAATCATCGCCATCAACAAAGCTTATATAATCTCCACTTGAGGCTTTTACACCCTCATTTCTTGCAGCGCTAACACCTTTATTTTCTTGATGAATAACTTTTATTCTACTATCTTTTAATTTAAGTTCATCGCATATTTTACCGCTTTCATCAGTAGAACCATCATCTATGAGGATTATCTCCAAATCTTTAAATGTTTGATTTATAATCGAATCCACACATTTTTTTATATACTTCTTGCAATTATAAACCGGCACAATAACACTTATTTTAGGCATTTTTATTCTCCAAATTTATTAATAAAATTACAAATCCCACTTAAAAACAGTTTTAAAAGGATTTTTTAGGTCTGTTTCAAACACTCTGTGAATATCACTAATCGTTTTCACAGGAGAATCTTCATAAATAATTCTGCTTATGCGTTTTTGAAAATTATTTTTTTCTAAAAATTCGACAGCTTTTTCAAAATCTTCTCTTCCTGAACGACTAGACCCAATTAAAGTAAGTCCTTTTTCCAAAATATCACGAGTATTTACTGCAATTTTATACTCACTAACTCCCATTAAAACAGCCGTACCTTGTGGATTTATATATTTTATTATATCATCAATAGCGTAAAAACTACCCTCTCCGCCGGCACATTCAAAAGCATGATCAATATTAAAATCTTCGGGAATATTTCCAGAAAAATAAGTCCCGTCAGCAAATAAAAACTGCGACAATTTAAAACTATCTCGCCAAATAACATAAAGTTTTGCATCCGGAAAATTTTCCTTAATTATACACGAAACAACATACGCAAGGCTACCATCCCCCCACACACCAAATGATTTTTTATTACCATGAGAAAATTTTTTAAGCCTACTTACGCCATGCACACCAACACTTATAAATTCAGAAATAGCCGCAAATTGTCCGGGTGCACTTTTTATGGGGACTACTCTGTCCGGATTTAAATTAACAAACTCACGCATAAAACCATCTTTACCACTAGATAAAAAAGATGAGCCTTTTTGATAATTTTCATATATTTCTTTATCGTTATTTTTCGATTTAACGTTTGGAATCATAACAACTTTTTGTCCACAGGAAAAAGTATTTGAAAGGCCACACAAAATCTCACCCATAGACTCATGAATAAGCGCCATAGGAAGTTTGTTTTTTAGTTTACTAATATCTCTAAGGCCTCTATAATAACGCTGATCCGCCTGACAAATTGCCATATACGTAGGCCTTATAACAACCTCATTTTCTATTTTAACATCTTCATACTTAACAGAAATACATCCCGGCCGTGTTAACTGATAGATATAATTAATCACCTAAATTTCCTCCAAGGATTGCCTGAGCTATTTTATAATCGCTTACTGTTGTGATTTTTATGTTAAAAGTATCGCCTTTAACTAATTTTACCGGTTTATTTCTGAAGATGAAAATTTTACAAGCGTCCGTTAAAATACTTTTTTCTTCGTCGCTAAGGTCATTGTATAAATCTTTAAGAGCAGACATTTTAAAGCTTTGCGGGGTTTGACCTTGGTACATCGTACTTCTGTTTGGAATAGAAGAGATCAATTTTCCGTCTTTTGATTCTATTATAGTATCTATCGCACCTATTACAGTATCACTAGCACCAACTTCTTTAGCAGCTTCTATATTTTCGTTAATCATTCTAAGAGTAACAAACGGCCTTACGGCATCATGAGTTACGATAATATGCTCGTCATTTTTTCCATGATCTTTTTCAATAGCATTTATTATATTTAAAATTGTTAAATTT
>JAFRKM010000097.1 GCA_017431755.1 Clostridia bacterium | reverse complement strand
GTTTATTCTTGACATTATTTTTAAATAACGTTAAACTTAATGTATCAAAATTGAAAACAATTTTATTTTTTAACAAATTTATTAATTTGGAATCCAGTGGAATCTCTTTTTCAAACAAAGGTGCGTTTATATTTTCTCCGTCCCGAGTAGTTGGAACAGGAAAAATTACATAATCAGCAAAATCTATAATTTCATTTAAAGAATTTGATTTTTTTACGTCGCCTTGGTTTGTATTTATACCATAAATTATTACTTTATGGCCGTCTTTTATTAAGCTTTGAGCAAGATAATATTGGCGAATATCTCCGCCGATTATTCCAAATTTTTTAGAGCTCAACTTAAGCACACTCCTTTTTAAGAAAATATAAGTCTTTTTAAATACATAATATTAAAGGTGAGATTATTTGTGAAAAATTTTTTTAATTTAACTGATAATGAATTACTAATAGAATATCAAAAATTGCTAGAAAATTACAACGAATATAAATCACTAAATTTAAATCTTAATATGTCTCGTGGAAAGCCGTGCAGTGAGCAGCTTGATTTGTCCACGGGATTACTTAATGTGCTTAGTACTAAAGAAGACTGCATAAATAAAGATGGCATTGATTGCAGAAATTACGGAATAAATGATGGCCTTCCGGAAATGAAAGAATTTATTTCGGAGCTTACGGGAATAGATAAAGAAAATTTTATTGTGGGCGGAAATTCTAGTCTGAGCATGATGTTTGATACGATTTCTTATTTTATAACTCACGGTAGTAGCGGAAGTATACCATGGGGAAAGGGGGGAAAAATAAAGTTTTTGTGTCCTTCTCCAGGGTATGATAGGCATTTTGCGATTTCTGAATTTTTTGGTATGGAAATGATAGAAATCCCAATGAAAAAAGATGGGCCAGACATGGATTTAATTGAAAAGCATGTATCTGAAGACAGCAGTGTTAAAGGCATCTGGTGTGTTCCGAAATATTCTAATCCGCAGGGGATAACTTACAGCGATGAAGTTGTAAAAAGATTTGCAAAATTAAAACCTGCCGCAAAAGATTTTAAAATTATTTGGGATAATGCCTATTTTGTTCACGATTTAACGGATGAAGAAACACCTCTTTTAAATATAATTGATGAATGCAAAAAGTATGGCAATGAAGAATTACCTATTGTATTTTATTCTACTTCTAAAATAACATTTCCCGGTGCAGGTGTAGCGTTTATGGCTTGTCTGGGGCAAAATTTAAAAGATTTTAAAAAAATGTACAGTATAAAAACGGTTGGTTTTGATAAATTAAACCAACTTCGCCATATTAAGTTTTTAAAAAATAAAGCTACATTATTAAATTATATGAAAAAACACCGCGAGATTTTAAATATAAAATTTAAAATTGTTATTGATTGTTTAAACAAGGAGTTTAAAGACAATCCGATTCTTAGGTGGAATAATCCAAAAGGTGGATATTTTGTGAGTGTGGATACAGATTTAAAATGTGCAAAGAGAGTAGTAGAGCTTTGCAAAGAGTTAGGAGTTGTTTTAACTGGTGCGGGTGCAACTTATCCATATAAAAAAGATAGAAATGATACTAATATAAGGCTTGCGCCGACGTTTTTAAGTGAAAACGAGTTAAAAACAGCAATAAAACTTTTTTGCTTATGTGTAAAACTGGCTTTTATTGAAAAAAGAATAAAAAATCAAAATAAGAAGGAAGTTTAAACGGAAGGGAGATTAAAATTTTGAATTTTTTATTAAAAAAGAAATTTATTTTTGTGTTTTTGTGGGGTATATTTTTTTATGGCTTTTTAATTCTTGGTGGTGCAAAAGTAAACGCCTCGGGATTTATTTATTATGATCGTTACTGTATTGCAAAGAATAAGGATGTACTGTTTGCGCCGTCATCTAGAGCGGATACTTCTATAAAGTGGTACAGCAGCAACACGTGGGCTGTTACAGTTAGCGAATATGGAATAATTCATGCTCAAAATGAAGGTGAATCAGAGATAACTGCGGTTGAATCAAACGGCAATGTTTCTAAATGTAATGTTGTAGTAATTGGTGAGGATCCTATTAGAATTGCGTACCCGTCTAATTCTATAGTTGGTGTTAATAATGATCTTAAATTGGTTGCAATTACTCCCCAATATGTGGAATCTGTAAAGTTTGAAATTGATGGACCGGGTGGAAGATTTGATGCTGTTGCTACAGATAAATATCCTAGCGGTAATGTTTTTGTATGGTCTAAAAATATTTCTATTGGAAGTACAGGAACAGCTAACATAAAGACTTATGCAAATACAGGAGGAAATTGGCATACCCGAGACGAAGGAAATTTTAGTGTAAGAGTTATTGGAGCGTTCGATAAAAATTCGAGTTCTCTTCAAGAAAGAGATGTTAGTAAAGACGGAGCAAATTTTATTGCATCGTGTGAAGGTTTTGTAAATCATGTTTATACGGATGCAGCAGGTTTTCTTACTATAGGTTACGGTAAAAAAATCAATCAATATGAACAGTTTTACAATAATACTGTATATGATGAAGGCTTGGCAGTGTTTATAAAATTACTAAATCAAGGTAGTTACGTAAGATCTGTAAATAATTTTTTAAGAAACAATGGGATAAAATATAATCAACACCAATTTGATGCACTTGTTAGCTTTTGTTATAACTTAGGCTGTGGATGGCTTAATAACGGAAGCGATTTGAGCAGGATTTTAAAAAATTGCGGAAGTGGTTCTGGTGGTTATTATACAGGTAGAGTTAATT
Source organism: Clostridia bacterium (assembly GCA_017431755.1). Taxonomy (GTDB): domain Bacteria; phylum Bacillota; class Clostridia; order Oscillospirales; family Acutalibacteraceae; genus UMGS1491. The sequence goes on along the minus strand of JAFRKM010000097.1, from coordinate 1,093 downwards.
CCGATAATGGTCTAAACGTTCGAAGTGGTGCGGGCACTGGCTTTCGTAGAATTTGTGCATTGCCAGACGGGACAGTAGTTGATGTTTTGAATGATGGAAACCAAATTGATGGTTGGTATAAAATAAGAACTAATGGTGGAACCGAAGGGTTTTGTTGTGGCGATTATTTAAATGTTACATCTTCGGGAGGCGGTTCAGATAGATCGTTAGATAACATAGATCGAAATGCTTTTGCAAATGAGTTGTTGTGTTATCATCATGCATCAAAAAGATGTTTAGCAGGACTGGTATATAGAAGATTCCAAGAATTAGATATGTTCTTTTATAATAGTTATACCCCGTTTAGACGAGGCCAAATGAATTATGGCCATTTTGCAATTCCAGAATGTGCAAGAAATAATTGTCAACTGACAGATTCAAATTTATTATGGCCATAAAGAAAATTGTTTAACTAAAAAAGCCGGTTACTACTAAGTAACCGGCTAAATTTAATGTTGGTCCGCTCGGAGGGATTCGAACCCCCGTCCTTCAGAATCGGAATCTGCTGCGATATCCAGCTTCGCCACGAGCGGATTTTATAATAATTCATGAAATAAATATTATCAAATAAGCGCCGTAGTGTCAATATAAAATCGGCGCTGTGTGCAAAACAAAAGCCCCAATACTAGTAAAAGTATCGGGGCTTATTTTTTTTAACATAGTTAAACTAGGATACTTTTATTTTTTGTTCTAGTTTGGTAATTCTTGTTTGAATGCCTGCCATTTTATCGATTATTTTATCATTAATTTTAAGTGAATTATTGGACAAGGTTTCGATGAGGTCTTTAATTTTTATAAAGAGTTTATCATGTTCCTTTAATTGTTTTTCTAATGATTGTATACGGTGATTTGATATTTTAATATCGCTTTCTCGATCGTTTTGTAATGAAGTTATACGGTTATCCAATGTTTTTTGGTTGGATTCTAGCTCTTTTAATTTTTTCTCGATATCTCGCCTCCCGCGCCGACGTCGATGTCGATCCATGTATCGGTGATAAGGATCTTTCCCTCATGCTCGTCGCCGTAATACCATGTCGGGGTGTGACCGAACACC
>JAFRKM010000096.1 GCA_017431755.1 Clostridia bacterium | reverse complement strand
GATTTATCTAAAGAGCAAAAACAATCCGAGGTTGCTTCTGGTAAAAGCAATGATAATCCACAGGGAAAACCTGAAGCTATTACTAGAACAGGTACAAAGATAATGATATCAAGTAATGATCACAAGTCGCAAGGTGAAAATAGTAGTTTGACGTCTGGAAATAATAGTGAAAATCCTGAGGTTCCCGATAGTTCGGCACCTTTGAAAAAAACAGATGCAGTAGATTTATCTAAAGATCAAAAACAATCCGAGGTTGCTTCTGGTAAAAGCAATGATAATCCACAGGGAAAACCTGCAGCTATAACTAGAACAGGTACAAAGATAATGCCATCAAATAATGATAACGAGCCGCAAAGTGAACCTCTTAATAATACTCTTTCTAATGAACTAGGTAGACTTAGGCTTCAATTACAATATTCCGAATTAACCCCAGAGGATACGGGTTACTTCACTGATGAAGAAAGGAATGAATCGTCTGAAAGTGAAGACAAAGGTAATGAAAATAAGGAAGCTGACGAAGAACAACTTTCGTCTTCCAAATTGCCTGAAAACAATAGAGAATCTAGTGATATACCTAAGCCGCCACTTCCATTTACAGTAGGCGATCTTACGTCAGTAAAATTGAAAAAGCTATCAACAACTCAGGAATCGTCTCAAGGGCAAGGTGGTTTATTCGGTAGTTTATTACAAAACATAGATAAAGCTAAACCTTTCGTACCACACGAGGAATCTAATGTAGAGAATGGTTTAGATGATTTTAAATAAAAAATGTTTTAATAATTAATAAAAAGCACTCCATGTTGTGGAGTGCTTTGATTTTTGTTTTAAAACATATTTTTAATTTTACCAGTGCTTGTGATATCTATTTTTTCTGCTGCTGGCTTTTTGGGTAGTCCAGGCATCCTTAAAATATTTCCTGTTATTACCACAATGAATTCTGCGCCGTTTGAAATCGAAATATCTCTAACTGTTATATTAAAGTTTTTCGGCAGTCCCAATTTTGCCGGATCGTCCGATAGGGAATACTGTGTTTTTGCAATGCATACGGGCAAATTTTCTTTGCCAAGTTTTTTTATATTTTCCAGAGCTCTTTCGGATTCTTTGGTGTAAACTACGCCATCGGCCCTGTAAATTTCTTTTGCGAGTGTTAAAATTTTTTCTTTAATGCTCATATTATCAGTATACATAAAAGTAAAATTCGATTTTTTACTACATATTTTACAAACTTTTTTTGCAAGATCAATTCCGCCGTTTCCGCCTTCCGCGTGAATTTTAGCAACGCTAAATTCGGCATTTTTTTTATTGCAAAATTTTCTTACCTCATTTATTTCTTTGTCTGAATCTGTGCTAAAATGATTTAGTGCTACAACAACGGGGACACCATATTTTCTCATATTTTCTATATGAACGCCAAGATTTGGTAACCCTGATTTTAAAGACTGTAAATCTTCTTTAGCAAGGTCTTTTAGTTTAGCGCCTCCTCCGTATTTTAGAGCTCTGATTGTTGCTACAATTACCACGCAAGAAGGTTTTAATTTTGCGACTCGGCATTTAATATCCAGAAATTTTTCGGCGCCTAAATCTGCTCCGAAGCCTGCTTCTGTTATGCAGTAATCGCCTAATTTTAAGGCTATTCTTGTAGCTCTTACTGAATTACACCCATGAGCTATGTTTGCGAACGGCCCTCCGTGCATAATTACCGGTGTGCCTTCAATTGTTTGTACTAAATTTGGTTTAATTGCGTCTTTAAGTAATACTGTCATTGCGCTGTTTACTTTTAAATCTTTGGCGTAAATTGGTTTATCTTTTGTGTTATAAGCAACTAAAATGTTTCCAAGACGTTTTTTTAGGTCGGTTAAGTCGGATGCAAGGCATAAAATTGCCATGATTTCTGTTGCAACTGTGATTATAAATCCGTCTTCCCTTGGAACGCCATTTATATTTCCGCCAAGTCCGATTATAGTGTTGCGCAGCGCTCTGTCGTTAATATCAAGACATCTTTTTATAAGAATTTTTCTTACGTCAATTTTTAGGTTGTTTCCTTGGTGAATGTGATTGTCAAGTGCTGCGCAAAGAAGGTTATTTGCAGCGGTTATTGCGTGCATGTCACCTGTAAAATGTAAGTTTATGTCTTCCATAGGAAGTACCTGAGAATACCCTCCGCCGGTAGCTCCACCTTTAATTCCAAACACCGGACCTAAAGATGGCTCTCTTAATGCTATTACAGCGTTTTTTTTGAGTTTATTCATAGCCTGGCCAAGTCCAATGGTTACTGTTGTTTTTCCTTCTCCGGCAGGAGTAGGGTTGCTTGCTGTTACAAGTATTAATTTACCATCTTTTTTTTCTGATAATCTTTTGTAAATTTTGTCTTGAAGTTTTGCTTTGTAATTTCCGTAAAGCTCTAATTCGTCTTCTTTTATTCCAGCTTTTTCCCCGATTTCTTTAATATTTTTAAGTTTTACTTTTTGTGCTATTTCTATGTCTGTCAAGGCTTACATCTCCCTTTAAAAAATTATTTTCTTTATTAAATGATAGCATATCATTTAGAATATTAAAAGCGAAAATGGGTGAATAATAGATTAACAATAGAAATTTATGTAAAATATAGTTGACATATAGTAAAATATATTTTATAATAAATATTGAAGGAGGTAGATAGATGGGTAAAAATTTAAAACTAAAAGCAGCCAGAGCGGCTTTGGGAATGTCTCAGCAAGATGTTGCAAATTCACTGAAAGTTAGTAGGCAGACTATAAATGCCATAGAGTCGGGGGACTATAACCCCACAATTAAACTTTGTATATATCTTTGCAAGTTACTTGGTAAAACTTTAGATGAATTATTTTGGAGGTGAAATTAAATGAAAAATAATAGCTATGATGAAAGGCAAATATATGTTAAAAAAAGACATGGAAATAATGCGTTTATTATGTTAATTTTTGTATTATTAATACGT
>JAFRKM010000095.1 GCA_017431755.1 Clostridia bacterium | reverse complement strand
TTGGACCCATGACGATTGCAATGCTGCTTGAAAATACAATTATTACAACAAAAATGCAAAATAATATAGATATTAAAAAAGGAGAAATTTAAAAAATGAATATTTGGCACGATATAAATCAAGAAAGAATCAAACCGGAAAACTTTACCGCTGTAATTGACATTACCAAAGGAAGCAAAGTAAAATATGATCTTGATAAAGAAACAGGGCTAGTAAATATGGATGGGATACTATACACTGCTACCCACTACCCCGCAAACTACGGATTAATTCCAAAAACATATGCTGACGATGGAGATCCACTCGATGTTTTAGTTCTTTGCTCACAACATATTTACCCTATGACTCTTGTAGAATGTTATCCAATTGGATATATATCCATGATTGACTCCGGCAGTAACGACGAAAAGATCATAGCCATTCCAAATGATGACCCCACTTACAATCAATATGATGATATTTCTGACCTTCCGCCGCATATATTTGAAGAGATGAAACACTTCTTTAGCGTTTATAAAACTCTTGAAAAAAAAGAAACCGTTGTTAACGATATTCACGGCAAAGATAAGGCAATTAAAATTATTGCTCAAACAATTGACTCTTACAAAAAGAAATTTGGATCTTAAATTTTTGGGGGAAAAAACAAATGCAGCTTGAAGAAATTTTAAGCGAAATAAATAAACTCGGGCCACGTTTGGATATGCTTTATAAATCATTAAAAATAAAAGATTCTGAAGCAAAACTACAAAAATTAGAAGAAAAAACTTCTAACCCAGACTTTTGGAATGACAGCGAAAACTCACAAAAAATAATTTCAGAAATTAGCTCTTTAAAATCTAAAATAAAAGAATATAAAAAATTAAAAAGCGATTATGATGACCTACTTACTTTGGCACAAATGTCACTTCAAGAAAATGATGATTCATCGCTTGAGGAAATCGAAAGCGGTTTTAAACAGTTTTCAAAAAATTTGGAAACAATGACACTAACCACATTGCTAACAGGAGAATACGACTCACAAAACGCTATACTTACTTTTCATGCTGGAGCTGGCGGGACGGAAGCGCAAGACTGGGTGGAAATGCTTTGCAGAATGTACACCAGATGGAGCGAAAAACACGGCTACAAAGTAAAAATGCTTGACTTTTTAGACGGTGAAGAAGCCGGATTAAAAAGCGCATCTTTATTAATAGAAGGCGAAAACACTTATGGCTTTTTAAAAGGTGAAAATGGAGTTCACAGATTAGTTAGAGTTTCACCGTTTGACTCTTCAGGGAGAAGACACACTTCATTTGCTTCAATAGAAGTAATCCCTGAAATTAATGACAACATAGAAATAAAAATTTCTCCGGAAGATATAAAAATGTATGTAGTTAGTGCAAGCGGAGCAGGCGGTCAGCACGTTAATAAAACATCTTCTGCAGTAAGGCTAACACATATTCCAACAGGAATCGTGGTTGCTTGCCAAAATGAAAGAAGCCAATTTCAAAACAGAGATACTGCTATGAAAATTTTAAAATCCAAACTAATTAAAATAAAAGAACGCGAACACTTAGAAAAAATTGAAGACATAAAAGGCGATCAAAAAGAAATTGCGTGGGGTTCACAAATTCGTTCATATGTATTCATGCCGTATACACTTGTGAAAGACCACAGAACTTCATTTGAAATGGGAAATGTAGAAGCAGTTATGGACGGCGACCTTGATGGATTTATAGAAGCTTATTTAAAACAAAATATTTCATAAAATAAACAAATTAAAAAGCTCTGAACTTATTTTGTTCAGAGCTTTTGTTTTTTACAGTCCATAGTTTTTTAAACTAGTTTTGATCAAAAGGCACCAAATTTTCATCCGGGAATAACTCAACATTTGCAGATTCCGCATCTTCATTGGTAGAATTATCCGAACCATGAGGTAAAGCTTCAAGTCCGCCATCTTCAAAGCCATTAACATTCGGACTACCACCCACATTAATATTTATATCCACATCACCTTTGGATAAATCCTCGTTTATAACTGCACTATGAAAACGTCTTCCACCTATTGAAAGTCCCCCAGCAACTCTTCCTAAATCATCTAACTCAAGTTTTTCTATTTTTTTCTTTTTTTCATCCATATTATTTCACCTCGTTATGATTTATTAAGAACTATTTTTAAATTTGCTGTTCCTTTACTAAAATAAGTTTCCGGATCATAAGCCACCACTTTTAGTATTGCTCCATGGCTACCCGACTTTAAATCTTCTTTTAATTTTATGCTTTTTAGGTACGTTCCAGGTTTAATTGTTCCACTTTCTGCAAGCACTTTTTCAGGTTCGTCTTCCGAAACAAGAACACATCTCATAATTACCTTATTAGTATTCATACTTGTAAGATAAATATTCACATCATTTCCATCTATTTCCGGTTCTCCACAAACTTTTAATCTAAATTCCGGGTCAATTCCAAATGGTGAATAGCCCCAATCCTCATTAGCAATTTCTGGAACACCTTCGACACTTGCTGTTTCCATTGGCGGAGGATTATATTTTTTACTATAAATATTAAAATAATAGTACGCGGCCGCTGCACAAAGCAATAAACTTAAAGCCAAAATCATTATAAAAAAATTATTTGATTTCCTCATTGTAATACTTTTTTTAACACTTTTCATAGGAAATTTCCCTTCTTAAAACTTTAATTCATAAAAATATTTATAAAGGATTAGCAGATAAAGTTATAGTCGCTGTACCAATAGCGCTATTACTTCCACCAGTTAAGTTTCTATAATTATATGTATTATTCTGACCGATATCATCAATATTGGTAGCTCTAGCAAAATTATCAGATGGTTTACCTGTAATATTAATATAAATGTTCTGATAACTCATTTTCCCCGGGCCATTATTACTTGTAAACTGAACAGCTGGAATTTTATATACGGAATTTTCTGCACTTGAACGAGAACCAAAAATAGTATCTTTATCTTGGTCAGTATCGTTTACAAGACATTCGGGATAAAATTTACCTGAATCTGGATTATCCGGGTCTTTAACAATATTTTGGTAAGAACCAGCATTTATAATACTACCAGATAAAAGCTGCAAATCCACATTATCACCAACGTTACTTGTATTTTCTGTAGTAGCATACCTGGCATACAAATCTTGATTAGAGCGGTTTATCACTATCAAACGATTGTTACTACCGTCAAAACCATGCCAAAGCCCCACTTTGTTAGCATCCGCCTGTGGATTTATAGTAGTATTATTGCTAAGTTCAGCATCAATATTTGTATAATATGGAGTTAAGCTACCAGAAGTAAAATCATACTTCCCTTTGTCATAATAAAACACCAAGCTTGATGACCACAAAATTTCTACCGCATAATCTGATTCTCCGCCAGCTTGAAATCCAACAATATTAATATTAGAAGTATCTTCGTCGTTAAAATCTTTATACTCGCTGCCCGCATCCGCAAAACATAAACCACTAAATAAATCAGCGAAACCCATGGCAGCAATAAATAAAGAAATAATTTTATTCATACGTCTTTTAGTCAGATTTTTCATAATAAAGGTACCTCCTTCCAAACTATATATCCACAACCATAAGTACAGGAAGCTGTGAATTAATAACAGCACGCTCATTTGTTTGATAATCAAAAAATGACAAATACACAATTGCTCTATATGCTCCAGGGGGAATTTTTTCCCCATTTGGTAATTTCCCAAGTTTTAACTTTGGTAACTTATATCCAGGAGGAACAAGACCTGATGTGCAAACTTCAATCCTTGCATTTTTAGGATCATAATTCGGATTAGCGTCAAATTCGGCTTGCTCAGCGCTTGTTCTACCAGTAGAACCGGTTTTTTCTTTCATTTCGCTATCCGTAATTTGAATTTTCATTTGCATAGATTGATTTGAATATCCAGGGTTAACAAGATTAAACTCACCAATTCCATCTTGAAATTTAATTACATCCGAAAATCCAAATGTAACTGTGTTTTGTCCACCTTCATAAGAAAAATCTTCTGTTTTTACGGCGTATGGGTCAATCGGCACATTGTTAAATACCGCTTTGTTTTTAAATGGATTTGCTAGGTAAATATAAATCAAAATTCAAATGATAATAAGAGTCATTATCATCCACCACCAAAGCGGAAATGCTTATTAGATTTTACCGTAAAATGCGCATTTTTCAATAACACCATCATTCCTGCCGATAAAACCACCTGTGCGCTTACGAACTTTCATATAAGATACGGCACTACAGCAGTATATTTTGCTGTTTTTGGAAGCACCTGCAAACGTGCCCGAACATGTACCGGATTTTACAATGCCATCTACTTTTAAATTAGCAATTAAAGCATCTTCGATAAAACCGAAAAATCCTGTAAATGTAAGAGATTTATCACATACTTTAAAATTAAATATCTTATGACCATTCCCATCAAACACACCCGAAAATGGATGTGATTCATTACCAATAGGTATCCATTTTTTACCGCCAAGATCAATATCCTCAGTTAAAATATATGTTGCCGAAGCTGCATGAAAATCGCCCTCGTTAATTTGCTTTGCAATGTCAAAAAGATGACTTGCTGATGAAATTACAATGGCCGTTTCTGGATTATATTCTAAATCTGCGTCATAATGCCAAGCGCTTTCGTCAAAATCTATATCCGTAAATTTTGGGTCTTCACATTCGGGAATATGAAAAGCCGGATTAAGCGGTGCTTCTAAATTATCCACAGAAGTATTTGCAAAATCATATTCAAAAGCAGTGGTAGAATCAATACCATCGGGCTGAGAATCGCCTATGTCCATGTAGGAATTCATAACTGTACCCGAATTATTCATAACAAAAGGTTTAACAGATTTTTTGCCAACATTGCCGCGCGAAAAACAGTCCGTAATGCTGCCGGAATTATCAAGTGCAAAACTCGCGCAATCTATGCCGCGAGCAAAACGAGAAACCGAAATACACGCACTAATTTTGCCATTGTTAACGCCCGCAAAGCCGGCGGCTTTTTTCTCGCGATTAAATTCTAAACTCATTAAAATCACCCAATTAAAAAATAAAAATTTAAAAAAGCAAAGGAAAACGAAAAATTAAGAGTTTGGCGGCCAGTTTTGACCGCCAAATTAAATTATTAAATTAAATTATTGTTGATCTTGTTGTGGTACGAAGTTTAAGTTAATTGTACCAATTTGTTCCCACTCATTTGTTCCAACGGCTGCTGGCAGTTTGGATAGAGTATCTAAATGCTCTGGATCCGCTTGATCAACTAAACCACCTTGAGAAGGCTCATTTGTAATATTTAAATAGAATTTAACTTCGTTTGCAGGATCTTGGGTTGCTTGCGTACCGTTAAGCTCATATAACTTTTGTATTACTGTAGTAACAGGAGCCCCTGCACCTCTAGCGAAAGTTATTTGCTGAGGCGTAGTGCCTGTACTTGCTTCTCCATCTTGCATGTTTGCAGTATACTTTTGCTCTGGCATTACCCAGTTGTCATGAGTATCACCAATATCTGATGTTAATACGCCGATTTGCATATCAACGTTATCTAACGTCATAGGAGCAGTAGATACACTCGACTCGGAACAGCTGACAGTCATTTGAACGTCACCATTACCTTTATTTTCAACATTAACTCTATTGTTCTCTCCGTTAAATCCGCACCATTTGCCTACACCTGTACCGTCTGGTTGACCGGCTGTAGGAGGAGTTGTTGGAACACCCAGACCATCATCAACACCGGCTTCGCAATATTGATAACCATCAGTTCTAACCTTTTTAGTTAATTTGTCAGTATTTGGGTTATATACACCTCGGTCAAAAACAAATTTCATATCACCCCATGATACATTTAATTCATAAGTATAAGCTTTTGAGGTTTGGTAACCTTTTACCGGAATATTACATTCGCTTTCTGCAGTAATTTGAAAATCCTCACCATTAGGTATATCTATATGGGCAGGGACAGCCGAAGCATTGCCAATTGTTGCTAGTATTGCAAGTGCTCCAAGCGCAAATTTTTTGCTTGTTTCTTTTACAAATTTTTTCATATTAACACCTCA
>JAFRKM010000094.1 GCA_017431755.1 Clostridia bacterium | reverse complement strand
TATGGTGGAAACAATAATCTGCCCTTCTGCACCAATATTAAAAAGGCCCATTTTAAACGCAAATGCAACGCTTAGACATGTTAATATTATCTGCGTACTTTTTAAAATTACATTTACTCTACAGTTGGGGCGAGAAAATACAGCAGTCAACATAACTGCTAAACATTGCGATGGATTATACCCCGTAATAAAAAGTATTAAAGAGGCAACTATAAATCCTAAAAACACGGCTATAAATGTCCGCATAAAATAAGATTTTAAAATTCTAGACATGTTCTTCGTCATTATTTTTACCTCCTGCCATTAATAATCCAACATTTTGTTCATTGGCCTCCTCCTGAGCAAATTCACCCACAATACTGCCATCATAAATAACACCTATTCTATCTGAAAGATCGAGTATTTCATCAAGTTCCAGCGAAATTAAAAGTATAGCTTTGCCTTTATCTCTTAAATCAACTAAAACTTTATGTACATACTCAATCGCACCAACATCGAGACCTCTTGTTGGCTGAATAGCAATCAAAAGATCAGGATCGTTTTCAACTTCTCTACCAATTACCAACTTTTGCTGATTACCGCCTGATAAATTTCTAATTTTAGTATATTTACATTTTGAAGGCCTTACATCATATTTTTCAATAAGTTTTTGTGTATACTTATCCCTCTCGTCGTAATTTAAAAATCCATTTGCATTAAATGGTTTTTCCCTATATTTTTCAAGTATAGCATTATCAGCAACAGACATCGCTAAAATGCATCCATACCTATGCCTATCTTCATGAATTATTGATATTTTGCTGTCAAGCACATTACGAGTGGAGGTGTTTTGAATTTCTTTACCATTAATCAAAATTTTTCCGGATTCAACATAAAGCCTACAAATAAGCGCTTCCATAAGTTCTTTTTGGCCGTTACCGTCCACTCCGGCTAAACCATATATTTCACCTTTTTTAAGCAACATAGAAAGATTTTTTATAACGTTTACGCCTCTTTCGCTTTTCACGTTTAAATCTTTTATTTCAAAAACAACGTCTCCGGGAGTCGCTTTTTCTTTATCAACAAGCAATTTAACCTTGTGACCAACCATTTTTTCTGCCAAACTTTGTTCGCTTTCATCTTTAACATTTACGCAATCTACATATTTGCCTTTTCGTATTATTGTACATTCTTTGGAAGATTTTTTTATTTCTTTTAATTTATGAGTTATGATTATAATCGTTTTTCCGTCTTTTTTCAAATTTTCAATTATTTCCAAAAGCTCATCGACTTCTTGTGGAGTTAAAACTGCAGTGGGTTCATCAAGAATTAAAATTTCAGCGCCCCTGTAAAGAGCTTTCAATATTTCAACTTTTTGCTGCATTCCAACGGAAATATTCCTAATTTTCTTCTTTAAATCCACCTTCATACCATAACGCTCTATGATTTCAATTACTTTTTTTCTGGCTTTTCTCATATTAATTATGCCAAATTTATCTGTGGATTCATTACCTAAAATTATATTTTGGAGTACTGTGAATTTTTCCACTAGCATAAAATGCTGGTGAACCATGCCAATTCCATAAGAAATAGCAACACTTGGATTTTTTATGTAAACCGGTTCACCATTTAAATAAATGGTTCCGCCATCAGCACCATACAGACCGTAAAGTATATTCATAAGTGTACTTTTCCCAGCACCGTTTTCACCTAATATTGCATGCGTTTCGCCTTTTTTTACATCTAAATCAACTGAATCAAGCGCTTGAAAAGTACCAAAAAATTTACTTATTCCACGCATCTGAACAGCATAATCTTTACTAATCTCCAACGCAATCCCCTTCCTCCATAATTTAATCTTATATTATTTTACCATTTGAAAGCTTGCTGCAAAATTCATTGTAATCTTTTTCAGTTCCGGGTGAAACAATTTTTCCGTCTGATATTTTCTCTTGAATTTCAATCGCAGCTTTATATACATTCGGATCTAAATTGTGATTTTCTGCAGGTATACCCACACATTTCTCTTTTATCCCATAAGAAAAAGTTTTTCCGCCTATATTTTCACTATTTAAAGCTTTTATAGAAATCATCTTTACCGCTTTACCAACATCTTTAATAGCCGATGTAAGAACATTTTTAGGTGCAAGCGACAGTTGGTCTTTATCTACACCTATAACGTAATTCCCTTTTTCTTTTGCCGCTTCTATAATTCCAACTCCAGCTCCACCCGCAGCATGGAAAATAATATCGCATTCGTCATACATTTTCATTGCAATTGCTTTACCTTTGGCAGAATCTGTAAAGCTTTCTGCGTACTGAACTTTTACATCTATATTTTTGCCAAGCTTTTTAGACGCGTATTTCACTCCTGCAAGGTATCCATATTCAAATTGGTCTATAACTAAGCCTTTAATACCACCAACAAAACCAACACAATTAGTTTTTGTTGTCATTGCCGCTATGTAACCTACAACAAATGAAGACTCTTCTGACCTAAACACTGCACATGTAACATTATCTGGAGTTTTATCACCAAGTGTAAAATCCGCCAACGCATAATTTATCTCAGGATTTGTTTTGGCCGCCAATTCAATAGTATCGGCTAATTTATAACCTATTCCCCATATTAAATTTGTGTTTTCATCAGCCAGCTTATCTATATTACTTAAAAAATCAGAAGTCTGTGGACATTCTACATAGCTTACTTTCACGCCTGTTTCTTCTGCTAATTCTTGCATACCTTTCCAAGAAGACTCTTGAAAAGATTGATCGTTAATTCCGCCGCCATCTGTTACCATAGAAACAGAAAAACGGTCGTCATCTTCCAAACCTGTTGCAATTTTAAAACCTGTATTAATAGCAAAAGCTAAAACCCCTACAAAACCAAGGGCCAACACCACAAGACCTATTTTTGAAATTATATTTCTCATAATTTCCTCCAAATCAAAATATGATTTATTAAACAATATGAACTATGCAAATAAATTATAGCCAGTTATTAAGTTAGAAAAATCTAATTTTCATTTTCTGTAGCAGTATCTAAAGCAAGTTTTACCATATTACTAAAACCAAGCTGCCTCTTTTCTGAAGAAAGTGAAAGACCTCTTAACGGACAATCTGAAATAGTTAAAATGCAAAGCGCTTTTTTATTTGCTTTAGCTGCATTTATATAAAGGGCTGCCGCTTCCATTTCCATTGCCAAAACGCCCATGTCTTTCCACTTTAATAATGAATCGCGATCACTATAAAAAACGTCACTGGAACAAATGTTTCCAACAAAAGTATTTACCTGTAGCTTTTTGGAATTTTTTTCTGCTTTTTTTAGCAATTCATAATCAGCAATCGGTAAAAACGCACCATTCACACCATATTGACCACAATAATTTGAATCTGTACATGTACCCATTGCCAAAACTATATCTTCTAAATTTATATACTCTTGTAATGCCCCGGCACTTCCTATTCTAATTATAGCTTTAACATCATAAAAATTATAAAGTTCATAGGAATAAATACCCATTGACGGCATACCCATTCCGCTGCCCATAACAGAAACTGTTTTTCCATTATATTTACCAGTAAATCCAAGCATATTTCGCACCGTGTTAAAACATTTTACTTCGGTTAAAAAATTTTCTGCTATAAACTTGGCTCTAAGCGGATCACCAGGCATTAAAACAACATCTGCGACATCTTCTTTTTTCGCATTTATATGCGGAGTTGGAATACTAGACATAAAAAATGAGTAAATTAATCTTTTAATTTAACAACTAAAAGAAAAAATTACTCAATTCACCACCTTTTTAATAAATAAATTTATATTATTATCGTTATATTTAATCAAAAATTATAAATTAATCTTTTTTACTTGTTTATAACTTCTTAACTCAGTCTTTATGATTAAATTCTAGCATTTTTTGAATCAATTTGTCAAGGATTTCATTCGATTTTTGAATAATCGGTCCACCGGCAAAAACACAAAAAACTGTAATAACACCAACTTTGCCGCCCATAATCCACCCCAAAAACAATGTCAATCCATCTAAAACAATTTTTACCGATCTAAATGATTTATTGATTTTTTTGCTCAAAATCACTGCTGCTGCCGTCCAAGGATCAATACCTATATCTACAGCCATAAACCCACCTAAACCTATAAAGCAAAACAGACAACCGATTAAAGACATTATAAGCTGGCATATAAAAACATTTGGTATATGTAAAAGATTATACATCCATATCCCAAAATTAATAAAATTCCCTAAAACAAACAGGTATATTACTGTACCTATATTTATGTACTTTCTGTTTACATAAAAAACAAACGCCACCAAACTAAAATTAAGTAGCCCCACTGCTAAACCCACATTCATATTTAAAAATTTTCCAAATCCTTCATAAAAAACCGTTATCGGATCGGCGCCCTGACGAGCTGCTATGTTTATGACAAAGCAAAACCCAAGTAAAATTAAACTAAGAGTACAAATAATAACTTTTTTGCCCCATAAAACTGTTTTTTCATTTTTTAAATTTACATCCATTTAAAATTCCACCTATTTACCTTTTATTATCTCGTTTAAAAACGATTTTCCTTTATTTTTTTCTTTTATTTCCAAATATTCAAGCACCGTGGCGCCTGTGTCGGCAAAACCTTTTCTTGTGCCTAAATTCACACCTCTTTTTATATTTTCTCCAAAAATTATCATCGGAGTGTATTCTCTGGAATGATCAGTTGATTTTGTTCCAGGATCACAGCCGTGGTCTGCCGTTATGATTAAAATATCTTCACTTTTTAGTTTACTGAAAATTTCTTTTAATTTTTCGTCAAAATACGACAACGCCTCGGCATAACCATCAATATTATTTCTATGACCATAAAGCATATCAAAATCCACCAAATTCACAAAACACAAGCCTTCAAAATCTTTATCCATAATCCCAAGCGTTTTATTTATACCATCTGCATTTCCTTTTGTAAGGATTTTCTCCGTAACACCTCGCCCTGCAAAAATATCACTTATTTTGCCCACTGCTATTACTTCTTTTCCGTTTCTTTTAATATAGTCAAGCATTGTTTTTTCAGGCGGAGCGAGTGCAAAATCATGGCGATTTGTTGTGCGTGTATAATTTGGATATTTACCCACAAAAGGCCTAGCAATAACACGTCCTACAGCGTGCTCCCCACAAAGCATTTTTCTTGCAATTTCGCAATATTTATAAAGTTCATCTACCGGAATAACATCCTCATGTGCCGCAATTTGAAACACGCTGTCGGCCGAAGTATAAACTATTAATTTTCCGGTTTCCACACTTTCTTTACCATAATCTTTTAAAACTTCCGTGCCCGAATACGGCATATTGCAAAGAATTTTCCTGCCCGTTAATTTTTCAAATTTTTCTATTACGTCTTTCGGAAAACCATTTGGGTAAGTCGGTAGCGGCTTTTCGGATTCTACCCCCGCAATTTCCCAGTGGCCTATTATTGTATCTTTTCCGTTTGATTTTTCGCTCATTCGGGCAAAGCATGCAGTTGGAGCATTTTCACTTTCGGCGTAGTCCATGCCGTCAATATTAAAAAGCCCCATTTTTTTCATGTTTGGCATGCTAAAATTTTTGTTTTCAAAGCAGGTTTTCATGGTGTTGCTGCCTTTGTCGCCATATTTATCCGCATCAGGCATCTCGCCTATTCCAACGCTATCTAAAACTATCAAAAATACTCTTTTCATACTAAATTCCCTCTCAGTTTCTATTTTTTGGCTGTTTTGCAAGATCTATAAATATAGGTTCATCGGGAATTTTGCCTTCAATTATATCCGGCAAATACTCCGGCAAAACCACGGGATATATCACTTCTTTGCAGTTTTTAATTTTATCAAGCGAAAACCATTCAAGGCTTTTGGCAACAGGCTTTTCTTCATCGGTTAAATTCTCAAGCGTTACATCTTTTCTGGTTGTTTCGGCACAAATAAAGCTTTGTTTTAAATGAATTTTCTTGCCGTGTAAAACTAGGTCAAATTCGCCGTACCAAACTACCTTTCTAAACTTAACATCATTCTCTTTTAAGCCCGTTTCTTCAAAAAGTTCACGTTTTGCGGCTTGAAGCAGGGATTCGCCTTCTTCTAATTTACCACCAACCAAATTCCAAAAACGACCATTATATTTTCCCTCCGCATTTTTTATACCCTTATCGTCAACCGCTAACAATAATAATTCTTTTTGTTCGTTAAGTAAAATGATTTTTACACTATTTCTTACATCACACATAGTTGTTTCCTCCAAATTTATAATATTCATCGCAGTTTTAACTATCAAGTATTAAATATTATTTTTTAATAACTAATCCAACAGCTGTTTCATAACTGCCAAGTTGAATTTGTATTTTTTCTACTTCTTCATCAGTGCAACCGACTAATATTTTTATTTCTGAATCCCTTTTGACAAAATCAACCGTAACAGCCACGGCAACAACTTCACGGTTTCCAGCACTTCCAACATATACGTCTATATCCATGCTGTCTGCTGAACTTGTATTTTTTAAATATCCATAGTCTATTATGTAAATGGTTTCGGGAAATTTAGGATGTCGAGAACCTTTTGGACGATCTATAACTATTTCCGATTCGTCTACAAGTCTTTGCATATATTTCCAAAATTTTTCGTTTATTTGCATTTTTATTTACCTCATGTTTTATAATGAAATTTTTTTAAAAAGATGTGGTCTACGGTCGGGAAAATATCCAATTTTTTTATTGTGGCTTTCCGCCGCGTCAATGTCTATAATTACGCCACCATACTGATTAATATATTCTGTTACTACGCTGCCCTCCGGCGAATAAGCAAAAGCAAGCGGAATTTCACCGCAAAAATGCGAACATCCAATTAAAAAAACTTCATTTTCAATAGCTCTTGCTCTACAGATACTCGTCCATTGATAAAGCTGTTTTGAGTGATACATACCTTTTCCAATCAAATTTATTAAAAGTACCGGGTTATCATACATCATAATTCTTGAAACTTCGGGGAAATGAATCTCGTAGCATATTGGAATTCCGATTACTCCAAATTTTGTTTTTATGGTATGGATTTTATTTCCGCCTTTTTTGCCTTTTGTGTACTCGTCTTTTGTAAGTATACACTTACTGTATTCACCTATTATTTTTCCGTTCTCGATTACCAACGCTTTTTCGTATTTATCTTGGCTTCTAAATCCTGTAATTACGAACTTGTTTTTAATTACAGATAGTGCTGCATCAAGATTTTCATATCTCAAAAACCCTTCGGGAAACACATAGATATCAGCATTAACTTCATTTAAAAAACTTTTTAATTCATTTATTTCGTCTTTCATTTTAGGTACTGCAAGAAATATTTTCATAATGTAAAATCTCTCCTAATTAAAATTTTAGCTATACAAGTAAAACGCATTTATATCTTGTGTACTCTTTATCTTTTATAAATTCGGTTTTAAATCCATATTTTTTATATAATCCTACAGAATCATTGTCAGTTTCAGCAAAAAGATTTTTTATATTAAATTTTTCTATAACGTAGTCAATTAATTTCGAAGCTATACCTTGTGTTCGAAATCCAGGCGCTACCGATATATCTATAATTTCATAGAAACCATGGTTAATTTTTTTAATAACAATTACACCTAAGGTTTTACCTTTATCAAGGCTTGCAAACGGAAAAATATCTTTATTTTCGTGATATTTTTTCACAAGTCCTTCGAGTTTTTTTCGTGTCGGATTAAAATGGCTATATTTAAGAATTTCTAAAATGCTCTCATCTGCATTTATAGATTTCTTTACATCCTTTACTTCAAAACACATCAAACACTTTTCTCCAATCAATTATATTTACTACTTAACTCTTATAATTTTTTACAGCATAAGCTGTTCGCAATCTGTTGTTTCGCTACTGGGTAATTTACCACTCGCAGGTATATTTTTTGCTCTATAAATTTTTTCATCAATAAATCGTCCGCTTTGATATTCTTCAGCGCTTACAACTCTATGGCCTTTTTTTTGCTTCATAACTGCAACGCCTTGCGTGTTTTTAGTCTGCTTAAGGCTTATCGCCGTAGTATTAAATATCAAAATTTTTCCAGAGGAAGATGTAATTAAAAAGTCTTTATCCTCACGCACGTAAAATGCAGCAACTAAATCATCAAGATTGCTATATGCTTTAATTAATTTTTTGCGGTTAGTTTTTGTTTCGTAGGCTTTCATATCTACTTTCGAAACCTTTCCGCCTTTAAAGAAAAACAAAACAAATCCATTATAATCCGTTGTAACTGCCATATAAACCGGTCTTTCGCCCTTTTCAAACGAAAGCGCCGCAGGAATATAATCGCCCATACTACTGGCTTTAGTATCTGAAAAATTATAGCCCTTCGCTTTATAAACTTGGCATTTATCCGTGAAAAACAGCAAATCAGAATGGTTACTACCTTCAATTTCCTCCATTACTTCATCGGTGCTTTTCAGTTTTTGTTCTGAGTTCATTTTCAGCGACTGTGGAGTAATTTTCTTGAAGTATCCCTCATTTGTAATAAAAAATCTTACAGGATAATCTGGCGCAACAACTTCCTCTTCATAAAACTCCGTATCTTCAGGGCAAATAAGCAAACTATTACGCGGTTTGCCGTATTCTTTTGAAACCACGGAAAGTTCTTTTATAATTATTTTATATATTTTTTCTTTTTTGGAAAGTATGCTTTCAAGTTCGGCAATCTCATTTTTTAAGTTTTCAATTTCGCTTGTACGTTTTAAAATATATTCGCGGTTTAAATGGCGAAGTTTAATTTCCGCCACAAATTCCGCCTGAATTTCATCAATTCCAAATCCTTTCATCAAATTTGGAACAACATTCTCTTCTTCTTCGGTTTTGCGAATTATACTTATCGCCTTATCAATATCAATAAGTATTTTATTTAAACCCTCCAGCAAATGGAGTTTTCCTTTTTTCCTGTTTAAATCAAAAGCCGTTCTCCTTCTAATACATTCAGCTCTGAATGCCGTCCATTCTTCTAAAATTTCACGAATGCCCATTACTTTTGGAGTACCACCAACCAAAATATTAAAATTACAGGAAAACGTATCTTCGAGCGTTGTAAGCTTAAAGAGTTTAATCATCAACTTATCAGGGTCTGTTCCGCGTTTTAAATCAATTGTTATTTTAAGGCCATCAAGACCGGTCTCGTCACGAATATCAGAAATTTCCCTTACTTTGCCGGATTTAACAAGATCTACTATCCTTTCAATTATCACTTCGCTAGTGGTTGTGGGCGGAATATTTATAATATCTATGCAATTATATTTTTTGTCATATTTATATCTTGCACGAACTTTTATACCGCCCCGACCCGTTTTATAAATTTCTTCAAGCTTTGCTTTGTCATAAATTATCTCACCCGCACCCGGAAAATCAGGGGCAAGGAGAGTGGAAGATATTTCATGCTCCGGATTTTTTATATACGCAATTGTCGTTTCGCAAACTTCTTTTAAGTTAAAAGGGCAAATTGAACTAGCCATTCCTACAG
This sequence comes from Clostridia bacterium, assembly GCA_017431755.1. Lineage (GTDB taxonomy): Bacteria > Bacillota > Clostridia > Oscillospirales > Acutalibacteraceae > UMGS1491. Next base: position 1,944 of record JAFRKM010000094.1, on the reverse strand, counting down.
CTATGCCTGTATTTGAATTAACCAAAACAGACGGAAACGTACACGGCAAAAGTGAGGGCTCTTTTAAAGTGTTGTCGTAATTCGGCACAAAATCTACTGTGTCTTTATCTATATCTTTAAAAAGTTCCTTGCATATACTTTCTAGTTTAGCTTCAGTATATCTTGAAGCTGCGCAGGCCATATCTCTTGAATAAAATTTACCAAAGTTTCCCTTTGAATCCACATACGGGTGTAAAAGCGCCTCATAACCACGGCTCATACGCACCATTGTGTCATAAATTGCGCTATCGCCGTGGGGATTAAGCTTCATTGTCTGGCCAACTATATTAGCAGACTTTGTTCGCGCTCCACTTAAAAGCCCCATTTTATACATTGTAAAAAGAAGCTTTCTATGTGATGGCTTAAAACCGTCTATTTCGGGAATTGCCCTTGAAGTTATTACGCTCATGGCGTAGGGCATATAATTTTTTTCAAGAGTGTTTACTATTTTTTCTTCCACAATTTCTCCGGCGTTATATATAAACCCACTAACACCCGATGAATTACGGATTTTTTCTCTATTTTTCTTTTTCATTGCCATTTTATTTTCCCTGCCTTTAGCTTACATCTAAATTATCCAAATATAAATGTCCATTTTCTATAATATATTCTTTTCTCCCCGAAAGATTATCTCCTAAAAGAACATCAAAAGTTCTTGCAGTAGCTTCCACTTCTTCCGGCAACACTTTAATTAGCCTTCTGGTTTTTGGATTCATTGTGGTAAAATTCATCATGTCAGGTTCGTTTTCACCAAGTCCTTTTGAACGCTGAATTGTATATTTTTCGCTGCCTATTTTCTTTATAAACTCTTCTTTTTCACTTTCGTTATATGCAAAATACGTTTCTTTTTTAGTGCTTATTTCATAAAGAGGCGACTCCGCAATAAACACTTTACCCGCTTCGATTAATTTTGGAGTAAGCCTATATATCATGGTAAGCAAAAGAGTTCTTATTTGAAAGCCGTCAACATCAGCATCGGTACACAGTATTACTTTGTTCCATTTTAAAGAGTCCAAACTAAACGAAGACAAATCCTTCGCTGTTTTAGACGTTCTAACTTCCACTCCGCATCCTAAAACTCTTATTAAATCTGTAATTATTTCACTTTTAAAAATTCTGCCGTAATCCGCTTTTAAACAGTTTAGTATCTTACCTCTTATTGGAATTATAGCCTGAAAATCCGGATTTCTTGCTTGTTTACATGCACCAAGAGCAGAATCTCCTTCCACGATGAAAAGCTCTCTTTCATCAGTTTTTTTGCTCCTGCAATCCACAAATTTTGCAACTCTGCTTGCCATATCCATGCTACTTGTAAGCTTTTTCTTTATGTTCAACCTTGTTTTTTCTGCGTCTTCTCGGCTACGCTTATTAATTAAAATTTGATTTGCAATTTTTTCGGCATCTTCGGGATTTTCTATAAAATACACTTCCAAATGCCTTTTAAGCATCTGCGTAACCGCATTTTGTATGCCTTTGTTTGTTATAGATTTTTTTGTTTGGTTTTCGTAAGATGTAACAGTTGAGAACGAAGAAATAATTATCACAAGTGAATCTTCTATATCTGAAAAGCTTATTTTATTTTCATTTTTAGTGTATTTTCCGTTTTGCTTTAAATATGCGTCAAGCTCAGAAACAAAAGCGCTTTTTACTGCTTTTTCGGGCGCTCCGCCATGCTCCAAAAAGCTTGAATTGTGGTAATATTCCGCTAAACTTATTTTATTAGAAAAAGCCATGGAAACATTAACCTTTAACTTATAAAAAGGTTTATCTTCCCTGTCTTTAACTTTAGTTTCAAGCACCCAATTTTGCACAGGTGTTAAATAATCGCCGCCAAGAAGCTCTGCAGCATAATCTGATATGCCGTTTTGGTACAAAAATTCCTGCTCTCTAAATCCAGTTTCATCT
>JAFRKM010000093.1 GCA_017431755.1 Clostridia bacterium | reverse complement strand
ACGCCGTTTGCCGTATATGTTCCCTTGTTTACTGTTAAAGTTCCGCCGCCTCTGTCGCTTCGTATCGGAGCTGATGAATTCCCGTCTGTGGTAGCGGTTACGTTGTTAGCGGTTAAAGTGCCTCCACCTGTTACCATAATCGCACCCGAATTATTACTTGATGTTTTGATATTGGCATCAGAAATATTTATTAATCCCGAAGAATAAGCAAACACGCCATTTGCGTGAGAACCGCTTGTTGTAATATTTCCGCCATTGATATTTAGCGTTCCGTCTTTAGCTAAAATAGCGGCATTTGTACCATAAAAATCGGAATTATCACCGTCCGAATCGCCTGATTTTGTAACCGCAATATCGGAAAGGGTAGACGTGCCGCCGCTTACTAAAATTGCGTTTTCGCTTCCTTCGGCAGATGAATAGCTTTTGCCGCTTTCATTTGTGTCAGTTTCAATAGCGGTAGCTCCTTTATGAGTTACGCTTGAACTTCCCGTTTCGCCGCCTGGTGCTCCCATACTGCTATTTTCTCCGGGTGGTTTTGCCGGTGGATCGGCATTCGTAACTGCGAAATTAAATATGAGTGCCAAGCTTATTACTGACGAGAATATGTTTTTAGAAATCTTTTTCATAAGCTTTCCTCCTCCAATTTATTTAAATCCAATTTTCTATTTTGCTCTTAGCGTTCTTACATTCCGAGCCTTGAATTGCGATGCTATCATCAAGTACGTTGGCGCCTTTGCAAATTCGTTTCACGTCATCTGGCACGTTTCCGAGCCCCGAGCCCTCATGGGTAGTTACTATTCTTATTGTTTTTCCTGTAAAGTCCACGTCTTTTAAAGCGGTTTCAAGCTCCGGCGCATATGTTCCCCAATATATAGGCGACATTATATAAATAACTTCGTATTTTGATATATCAGGTATAGCCTCTTTTATTGGTGCTTTACCGATTCTTCGTTTTGCTTCTTCGGTGCAAGCATCATAATCTTTCGGATACGAAACTTGTGGTTCTACCTTAAATAAATCCGCTCCTACAAAATCTTTTACATATTCGGCGATGTATTCGGTATTTCCTTTTTCTACATATCCTACACCATAGTTTTCGCCCGCTTTTGAAAAGTATATTACTAAACTCTTTTTATTTTTATAATCTGACATTTTTAAAAACCTCCTTTATATTTGTGAATTTATGGGTCAGCCTATACTGACAAATGTTTTCTCAAAAATTCTTCGATTTTATCAAACGGAATTATATCTTTTTGGTCATAGAGATCGCAGTGGCTTGCGTTTGGCACGATTACCAGTTCTTTATTGTCTTTATAATTGCTGTTTTTAATCATGTCGTTAAAAGCATCTTTTCCCATATAGCAGGAATGTGCCTTTTCGCCATGAACTATCATAATAGCACTTCTGATTTCACCGCTATATCTAAATAGTCTTGTGTTCATCATCGAAGTATTAGCTTGATGAGCCCAGCCACTGTTAGAATTTAAACTTCTTTCGTGGTAACCTCTTTTTGTTTTGTAGTAATCGTGATAGTCTTTTAAAAATTGTGGAGCATCATCAGGAAGAGGGTCAACCACTCCGCCTAATAATTTATAGGTTCCATTTTTATAGTCTTCGGTTCTTTGAGTATTTACGGCAATTCTCGCTTTATGCCTTGTTTCCTCGTTATCTTCTTTGTCAAAATATCCGTTGCCGGCAACTCTTGACATATCGTACATTGTAGAGCAAACAGTAGCTTTTACTCTTGTATCAATGCAAGCTGTTTGAAGTGCCATTCCGCCCCAACCGCAAATTCCAAGAATTCCGATTTTTTCACTGTCGACATTATCAAGGCACGATAAATAATCTATTGCAGCTTGAAAATCTTCAACATTTATATCGGGCGAAGTCATATATTTTGGCTCTCCGCCGGATTCTCCAGTAAATGAAGGGTCAAACGCAATCGTCAAAAATCCTCTTTCTGCCATTTCTTGAGCATAAAGACCGCTTGACTGCTCTTTAACCGCTCCATAAGGTCCACTGATCGCTATTGCAGGGAGTTTTCCTTGTACATTTTTCGGAATATACATATCCGCTGCCAATGTTATTCCAAAATGGTTTTTAAATGTTACTTTTTTATGATTTACCTTTTCACTTTGCGGAAAGACTTTATCCCATACCTCTACTAAATTTAATTTTTCGCCCATGATTATTCTCCTCTCATCATATTTAGTGGATTATTTTAATTTTAAACAGCACAAGGCTTATTGTTTTAACTTTAAATTTGCCGCAATCGGCTATTTTTTTATTATTTAAACTGTTCACCTCCCTTTCAAAGTCATTATAACGCAAATCAATTTGTTTGTGTATATTTAATATTTTCAAAAAAGTTTTAGGTGTTTTTATGTTTTAAATCGCTTTTTAAGTTGAGTTTGTCGGAGACTAAAGTAAAAATTATTGTGGGTTGGTATATGTGTCAGCGGGTTTTTCAGATTGACTCTACTCGACATTTAAAATTATATGGGAGCTGTGATAAAATTAATATATAGTGTATTTAGTTTAAAGTGGAGGCGCATGGTATTGTCCCAAAATGGTTTTGATGAAAAAGAAGTTTATAAAAAATTAATAGAACTCGGAAAACTAAAAGATAATTCAAACGCTATGATATCAAAGGTAGCAAAATATTTGAATTTCCCTTCGAATAAAGTAAAGGCTAAAGTCCTATGGATGCTGGGTGAATTGGGATTAAAAAATCCTGAAAAAATTGTTCCGTATGTGGATAAAATAGCAGCAGAACTTAAAAACAAAGAGTCAAAAATACGAGAACGTGCAGTAGGAGCACTCGGCAGAATTGGACGCATGGATTTTGACCTTATTAAATCGCATATTCCTATGATTTTAAGTAAAGCAAAAGATCCACACTCCGATGTAAGAATGAACTTTATATGGGCGTGCGAAAATATTGCAACAAATACTCCTGAAGTGTTTGATACTTCAATGGAGATTTTCGCTAAGCTTTTAGATGATGAAGGAATACGAGTAAGGAGAGAATCACCGGAAATATTTCGTGTTATAGGCAAACGGCGTCCGAATTTGGTTAAGCCATATGTTGAAAAATTAAAAACAATGTCTGAAACCGATCCTGACAATGTTGTAAGAATACATGCAGCCGGTGCTATAAAGGCAAGTACTGATTAGGGTAAAAAATTTTAAGGATTACCAAGTAATATTTGTGAAATATATAAATCTAAAAGAATACTCTACTTTCCTATCGTTGTTTCAGGTCGTGTTGTGCAAGTTTTGGTTTTGAGTTATTATAGAACGCTACTCAGTTATATCGATATCAGGCTGAATTTTTATCTCATATTCCGGATACTGGGCTTTTATTTCTTTTTCAATTTTTCCGATAGCTGCAGTTTGATCACAGTTAAAGCTTAAGACGATGTCGAATATTATCTGTTTACTTTCAAAATCAACATAAAATCCATGAACTTGCATAGCGTAATCGTGGGCCATTGCAATTTTTGTTATCTTTTGACGCATCAAATCTGCCGGACTACCTTGAGCATTAACAGAGTATAATCCTATACCTGTTAATACTACGCCATGTTTTTCATAAACATTTGCTCCAATTCTTCTCGCCATTACATCAATTTCCTTGGCAGTCATACTTTCATCAACTTCTACATGCACAGATCCATAATTGTAATTGGGTCCGTAATTATAAAGATATAGGTCAAAAGCACCGAGAACATCGGGATCTTCGCATATTGTTTTTTTAACTGCGATGGCAAGCTGTTTATCGGTACGTTTCCCAATTATATCGTTTATGGTATCGATCATGATTTCTATGCCGGATTTAATTATAAAGACTGCTATCGTTAATCCGGCAAACGCTTCCAAGTTTATTTTTGTCATCATATAAATAATAGCGATTATAATTACAGAAAAAGATAAAATAGCATCAAAATTTGCTTCTGAAGCGGACGCAATTAAAGAATTATTATTAACTTTTTTACCTACTTTTTTTACATAGCGTGCAAGGATTAGTTTAACAATTACCGCAGAGGAAAGAATAATTAGTGAAACCGGAGAATAATCGGGTACTTCCGGATTAATAATTTTTTTGATTGACTCCGAAAGCGCAGTGAATCCGGCAAACATAACCAAAGCAGAAATAATCAAAGCTGTCAGATATTCTATTCGGCCATAACCGAGTGGGTGTTTTTTATCAGGCTTTTTCCCTGCAAGTTTAGTCCCAACAATTGTAATAACCGAAGATAACGCATCGTTTAAGTTATTAACCGCATCAAGTGTAATTGCAATTGAGTTGGATAAAAGACCGATTACGGCTTTAAAAGCAGTAAGAAATATATTTGCAATAACCCCGATAATGCTGGTTCGGATTATAGTTTTTTCTCTGTTAACCATAGATGTCGATGTTTCTTTAGATGAATCTGTTTTTTTATCATACATGCGAAATGCAGCTCCTTTTTATTCTTGGTATAAGCACTCTGTCATGATATCACATTTTGAATTTGTAATAAATAGGACATAATTTTGATGTAAATATATTGGATAGTTATTTGCCTATAAAACATATACAATTTTATCGGATATCCCGTTCCCATTTGGAATTCCCGTTATTTTTGCGGTGCAGCTTGTTGCCAAAGCTTCAAGTTCAGAAAGTCTTTTTTGCTGTTCTTTGATTTCTTTTTTCAAATAATAAAGTTGTGAAAGTTCTTTTTTAGTCAATCGAAATCACCTCAAAATATGCAGTTTTTCAGAGTATATCTTAGGCTTGCGCCTTCGATTTTCATTCCCGCTCCGCTTGTCATTTCGGATATTATATCAACCGTCTTTTCGGCAATACCGCTTTTGTTTATGAGTTCATTCAAGCTGTGGTTACTTGAAAAAATCGTGGCTTTTTTATTGTTGTAGCGTTT
>JAFRKM010000092.1 GCA_017431755.1 Clostridia bacterium | reverse complement strand
CGATAGTTTCCGTTAAACAACGTGTAAAAGCCGGAGAAGTCCTTGCCGATGGCCCTGCAACTGATCACGGGGAAATCAGTCTTGGTAAAAATGCGCTTATAGGCTTTATGACGTGGGAAGGTTATAATTACGAAGACGCAGTTCTTATTAGTGAGAAAATTGTTAGAGAAGATGTTTATACATCAATTCATATAGAAAAATATGAAATCGAATCCAGAGATACTAAACTTGGTCCAGAAGAAATTACTCGTGATATTCCAAATGTAAACGAAGATTTACTGAAAGATCTTGATGAAAATGGAATTATCAGAGTTGGTGCTGAGGTTAGAGCAGGGGATATTCTTGTTGGTAAAGTAACTCCAAAAGGTGAAACTGAACTTACCGCTGAAGAAAGGCTTCTCAGAGCTATATTTGGTGAAAAAGCAAGAGAAGTAAGAGATACTTCACTAAGAGTTCCGCACGGTGAATACGGTATCGTTGTAGACGTTAAAGTGTTTACAAGAGAAAACAGTAAAGATGAACTTCAACCCGGAGTTAATAAGGTTGTAAGATGCTATATAGCGCAAAAGAGAAAAATTTCCGTGGGAGATAAAATGGCCGGCCGACATGGTAATAAGGGCGTTGTTTCCAGAATTTTGCCTGTTGAAGACATGCCGTTTTTGCCGGATGGTACACCACTTGATATAGTTCTTAATCCGTTGGGCGTTCCTTCACGTATGAATATTGGTCAGGTTTTGGAAGTGCATCTTGGATATGCCGCAAAAGCTCTTGGTTGGAAAATCGCAACGCCGGTGTTTGATGGTGCGCACGAAGATGATATATTTAAGTGTTTGAAAGATGCAGGATATAATGAAGACGGTAAAATGTGGCTTAAAGATGGAAGAACTGGTGAATATTTTGATAACCCTGTAACAGTTGGGTACATGTATTACCTTAAACTGCATCATCTGGTTGACGATAAAATTCACGCAAGATCTACGGGCCCGTATTCGCTTGTAACGCAGCAGCCACTTGGTGGTAAAGCTCAATTCGGCGGACAAAGGTTCGGGGAAATGGAAGTTTGGGCTCTTGAAGCTTATGGTGCAGCATATACTCTCCAAGAAATTTTAACGGTTAAATCCGACGATGTTGTGGGAAGAGTTAAAACTTATGAGTCCATCGTAAAAGGTCAAAATATACCGAAACCTGGTATTCCAGAATCGTTTAAAGTTCTTATAAAAGAACTGCAATCAATGGGTCTTGATTTGTCGGTTCTTGATAAAAATAATAATGAAATTGACCTTAAATGTGATTTTGAAGATGAAGATGATATGGGTCTTGCAATTGATAAAGATATTTTAGGTCCAGAAGTAATGACAAATTCAGATGATAAAGGATATGCTATTGAAAATTCTGATGGTGAAGCTATTGAAGGATCAGATGATGCGTTTTACGACGAGGACATGGATGATGATTTAAGCGATGGAGCGGAAGAACAATAATCAAATTAAACAAATTGGTTTTAAATTAGCCATAAAATTTAAACTAACAAATTCATAAAAATTTAAGGGGTTGCAGTATGGATTTTAATATTTTTGAATCAATAAAAATAGGTTTGGCGTCTCCCGAAAAAATAAGAAGTTGGTCCTACGGAGAAGTAAAAAAACCGGAAACAATAAATTATAGAACTTTAAAACCAGAAACAGACGGATTGTTTTGCGAGCGTATTTTTGGGCCCCAAAAAGACTGGGAATGCCACTGTGGTAAGTATAAAAGAATAAGATATAAAGGCAAAGTATGCGATCGCTGTGGAGTAGAGGTTACACGTTCAAAGGTTCGTCGTGAACGTATGGGGCATATTGAGCTTGCAGCTCCGGTTTCACATATTTGGTATTTTAAAGGTATTCCTTCAAGAATGGGATTAATTTTAGATATGTCCCCAAGGATGCTTGAAAAAGTGCTTTATTTTGCACTGTATGTGGTAATTGATCCTGGTGATGTAAGGGAGCTCAGCGCCCAACAATTTTTAACCGAAAAAGAATATCAAGATTTACGCGAAAAATACGAAGATGACTTTGAAGCAGGAATGGGTGCAGAAGCTATTAAAAAGCTTCTTGAAAAAATTGATTTAGAGTCCCTTTCTGAAGAAATAAAAGAATCTTTGGCTACTGCAACAGGCCAAAAAAAGATAAGACTTCTTAAAAGGTTGGAATCTGTAGAATCATTTAGGTTGTCAGGAAATCGTCCTGAATGGATGATTCTTGAGGCTCTTCCTGTAATTCCGCCTGATTTAAGACCAATGGTGCAGCTGGATGGCGGTAGATTTGCAACTTCTGATTTAAACGATCTTTACAGACGTGTTATTAATAGAAACAATCGTTTAAAACGCCTTATGGATTTAGGTGCTCCGGATATTATCATTAGAAATGAAAAAAGAATGCTTCAAGAATCGGTAGATGCTTTAATTGATAATGGTCGACGTGGAAGACCTGTAACAGGTCCGAGTAATAGGCCGCTTAAATCACTTTCTGATATGCTCAAGGGTAAACAAGGAAGATTTAGACAGAATCTTCTTGGAAAACGTGTTGACTATTCAGGAAGGTCGGTTATAGTTGTAGGTCCGGAACTCAAAATTTATCAATGTGGACTTCCAAAAGAAATGGCACTTGAGCTTTTTAAACCTTTTGTTATGAAAAGATTGGTTGAAATTGGCGATGTAAATAATATTAAAGCCGCAAGGAAAGCTGTGGATAGATGTAGACCAGAAGTTTGGGATGCACTTGAAATTGTAATTAAAGGTCATCCTGTACTTTTAAACCGTGCACCGACACTTCACAGGCTTGGAATACAAGCTTTTGAACCTGTTTTGGTAGAAGGTAGAGCGCTTAAACTCCATCCGCTTGTATGTTCTGCATATAATGCAGACTTTGACGGTGACCAAATGGCAGTTCATGTGCCACTTTCTGCAGAAGCACAAGCCGAAGCTAGATTTTTAATGCTTGCTTCTGGAAATCTTCTTAAACCTTCTGATGGTCGACCTGTTACAGTCCCGACCCAAGATATGGTTCTTGGTTCATATTATCTTACACTCGAAAAAGACGGTGAACCTGGTGAAGGTAAAGTGTTTAGAGATTTCAATGAGGTTCTTATGGCTTATGATGCTAAGGTTGTTGGGCTTCATGCAAAAATTAAAGTAAGAAGAGTTGTAAATGGCAAGAATGTTTTAATAGACACTACTCCGGGTAGAATAATATTTAACCAGCCAATACCGCAAGATTTAGGGTTTATAGATAGAACTATTCCGGAAAACGAAGGTCAGCTTGAAATTAATTTTCTAGTAGGTAAAAAGCAACTTGGAAATATAGTAGATGCATGTATCAAGGTTCATGGTACTCAAAAAACCGCAAAAATACTTGATGATATTAAATCTCAAGGTTACAAATATTCCACAAAAGGTGCAATTACTATTGCTGTTTGCGATGCGGTTATACCTCCGGCTAAAAAAGATATGTTATCAAAAGCGGAAATAGATCTAGACTCCCTAGTGAAAGATTACAGACGTGGCCTTATGTCTGATAATGAAAGAAGAACTCATACTTTAAAAATTTGGGAAAAGGCTACGGACGATGTTTCAAAAGCACTTCAAAAAAATTTGGATAAATACAACCCGGTATTTATGATGGCAGACTCAGGTGCAAGGGGTTCAATGAGCCAGATTAGACAGCTTGCAGGTATGCGTGGACTTATTGCAAATACCTCCGGTGCAACAATTGAAATACCAATTAGAGGTAACTATCGTGAAGGGCTTAATATATTAGAGTACTTTATCGCATCTCGTGGTGCAAGGAAAGGTTCAGCCGATACAGCACTTCGTACGGCGGACTCGGGTTATTTAACGCGTAGACTCGTAGATGTATCGCAGGAAGTTATAATTAGAGAAGATGATTGCGGTGCGACTCACGGAATTACTGTTTTTGAAATTAAAGATGGTAAAGAATCAATTGAAAGTTTAAGCGAACGTTTAATTGGTAGATATCTTTGTGAAGATTTTGTAGATCCAAAAACAAAAGAAGTTCTTATTTCAAAGGATAAGTTAATGGACGACAAAGACGCAGAAATTATAATTTCTCGCGGAGTAGAAAAAATTGAAATTCGTTCCATTTTAAATTGCAGGTCTAAACAAGGAGTTTGTAAGAAATGCTATGGTGCAGATTTGGCAAATGGGTGACCTGCAGCGGTTGGCGAAACTGTTGGAATTATTGCAGCGCAGTCTATCGGTGAGCCAGGAACTCAGCTTACAATGAGAACGTTCCATACAGGTGGTATAGCAAGTTCAGAGGATATAACGCAAGGTTTGCCTCGTGTTGAAGAACTTTTTGAAGGTCGTAAACCAAAACGTCTTGCAATAATTAGTGAAATTAGTGGTACGGTGCGTCTTGAAGAAGTAAAAAATAGCTACAATGTTATTGTTTATAACGAAGAAACCGGTGACGAAAAGTCATATTTAATTCCTTTTGACTCAAGAATTTGTGTTTCTGAAAATCAAAAAATTGAAGCTGGTGATATGCTTACGGAAGGTTCTGTAAATCCGCATGATATTCTGGCTGTTAAAGGCCCTGAAGCAGTGGAAGCATATCTTATTCAAGAAGTTCAAAGGGTATACAGAATGCAGGGTGTTGATATCAATGATAAACATATTGAAGTTATTGTGCGTCAAATGATGCGTAAGGTTCGTATTGACGAATCTGGCAACACTAATTTGATTCAAAATTCAATAGTTGATAAGTCAGAATTTTTGCATGAAAACGACAAGATTAAAGCTCGCCAAAAAGCCGGAGAAACAGAGCTTGAAGAGGCCGTTTGTACGCCAATACTTTTGGGAATTACTAAGGCATCTCTTGCCACGGATTCATTCCTTTCAGCTGCATCTTTCCAAGAAACAACACGTGTTTTAACTGAAGCAGCTATTAAAGGTAAAATTGATCCGCTTGTTGGTCTTAAAGAAAATGTAATTATTGGTAAACTTTTACCGGCGGGAACCGGTATTCACAAATACAGAGATGTTATGGTAAAGAAAAACGAATTTAGTGAAAACGTTCAAGTGGAAAGACCGAATTTTGTTCAAGAAGTGTAAAATAAAACGACCGGTGTGTACAGTTCATGCCGGTCTGGTTTTATTTAAATAAAGAATATATTTAAAGGCTGGTGTCATATGAAAAGATTTTTATCTTTTATTTTTTTGCTTTTAATTTTGTTTAACCCTGTAGCTTATGGGCTTAATTTTTATAATGATGATATTAATTCGGAGGCAGTTTATGTTATAAATAAAAATAGCGCTACACCTATAATAGAAAAAAATATTAATCAAAGAAGAAGTCCGGCATCACTTACGAAAATTATGACGTATATAGTGGCGTGTGAAAATATTAAAGATGTTAGTAATTATAAAATAAAAGTTCGCCAAGAGGTTGTGGATATGGTTGATCCTGAAAGCTCAGGCTGTGAGCTTAAAGCTGGCGAAGAATTTACTGCGTTAGAATTATTTCACTGTATGATGATATGTTCGTCAGGGTGGGCTGCCATGGTGCTTGCTGATTATGCTGGTGGCGGAGTTGAAAATTTTGTAGATTTAATGAATAAAAAAGCGCAGGAGTTGGGTTGTAAGGATACGTATTTTAAAAACCCAGATGGTTTTTATGATAGTGAGCAGTATACAACAGCGGAAGATATGTATAAAATTACAAAGTATGCAATGAATCTGCCAGAGTTTTTAAATATAACTGGAAAATCAGAATACAGCCTTTTTAATGATAAACGTGACCCAATTGTAACAACAAATAAAATGATAGATAAAAAAAGAGGCGGAGATTATTATCTTCCATATGTTAAAGGAATAAAGACAGGTTATCTAGAAGAAGCAGGTAAATGTTTAATTTCTTATGCAGAAAAAAATGGAGAAACGTACGTTGCTGTTGTTATGGGCGGCCCAGTTGTGGATAAAAAAGGTGCTAGAATAGAAAAAAATTTGGCTATGATAGATACCAAAAAAATATATAAATGGGTTTTTGAAAATTTAGTTTCAGCTAAGCTTTATTCAAAAGATTCTCCACTTAAAGAAATAGATCTGAAGTATGTTTGGAATCATGATAAGTTACTTGTTTATCCTCAGTCTGATTTTTATTTTAGTTTGCCAAAGAATTTTTCAAAGGATGATATCCGTATTAGTTTTAATGTTAAGGATTTTGTGGAAGCACCGGTTGAGGCTGGTGATGTAATGGGAACTGCTGAAATTTTTTATAAAGATGAAAAAATAGGGGATTTTAATGTGGTTTCTAGTCAAACATTTAATAAAAATTATTTGCTAGTGTTTAATAGCTTTTTTTGCGGATTATTTTTATCGCCAATTTCCACAATTGTGATTTCGTTGGTTATATTGTTTTTAGTGTTCTACATTTTTGCTATTTTAAAAGGAAATAAAAGAAGAAAAAAAAGACGCAGAGGTAATGTAAAAGTTTTTTCAGGATATAGAAATAGAAAAAAATATTAAATTTAATTAGAATATTACGCCTTCCAAGCTGCATATAAATAGTGATGTAGATTATTAATTGGAGGGCGTAAAAATGTTAGAATTTTATCCCGAGGGACGGTTAATAGATTGTTTTGATAATAAAAGTTCTTTAATGTGTCTTTCAAGCTTAAAGGAAGCTTATAATAATAAAAAAATATTAGAAGCTAAGGCGATTGTCTGTGATAAAGAGCACAATTTAATTGTGGACTTAGGATTTATGAAAGGAATTATACCAAGGGAAGAGGGAGCAATAGGAATTAAAGAAGGCACAGTAAGAGACATCGCGGTAATTTCAAAAGTAAATAGACCTGTTTGTTTTGTTGTAATAGGGTTTGAAAAAAGCGAAACAGGCGAAGAAATAGCAATTCTTTCTCGTAGAAAAGCTCAAGAAATTTGTATGGAACAGTATATTTCAAATCTTTTGCCTGGAGATGTAATAGATGCAAAAATAACGCACATGGAAAACTTTGGAGCTTTTGCGGATATTGGCTGTGGTATAATTTCATTTTTACCGATAGATACAATTTCCGTTTCTAGGATTTCGCATCCAAGAGAGAGATTTTTTATTGGAATGGATATAAAAGTGATTGTAAAGTTTTTAGAAAAAAACAGAGTTCATTTAACACACAAAGAACTTTTGGGGACATGGGAAGAAAACGCAAGGATGTTTTCTATTGGAGAAACCGTGGGAGGCGTTGTTCGTTCGGTTGAAGATTATGGAATATTTGTGGAATTAACGCCAAATTTAGCTGGCCTTGCTGAACCTCACGAAAATGTTTTTGAGGGGAGCTGTGCTAGTGTGTACATTAAAAATATAGTTCCCGACAAAATGAAAATAAAACTTGTTATAATAGATACTTTTGAGCAAGAAAAATTAAAGCCAAAAATTAATTACTTTTTTTCTGGCAATCATATTGATAAATTTATATATTCGCCGGAAAGTAGTAACCGAGTAATTGAAACAGACTTTAAATTGCATAGTAATGTTTTTGTACATGTATGAAAAAAGCCCCATTAAATGGGGCTTTAGCATTTTAAATTTGCAAATGAAAAATGTTTAATTTTTATTTTTTTATTAATCTAACGTTTTTAGAAGTCCAATGTATTTTCCGTCTTCATCTTTGTCAACTGCTATTAGTTTGTTGAATCCGAGTCGGTGATAAAGCCGTATGGCATTGTAATTGTTTAGCAGTACTGCAAGCGAAATTTCGCAGTATCCTAATTTTTTGCAGTAGTCAAATATGTAATTACATAAACTTGTGCCAATACCATTGCCACAAAGTTCAGGTTTTACTGTTAAATGAGATATGTATACTCTTTTTCCTTCGATTGTAAATTCATTAATCGGTTTTTTAAAAACTAAGCTTATTTCTGCAATGAATTCACCGTTTAAGTTTTTACAGATAAATGTTTTTCGGTTTCCTTCTTTTAGTTGATTATAAAATTTTTTGGCAGTTTCAGAATTGTTTTTTAAGTCCCATATATTTTGACATTTATTGAAATCTTCAATATTAAGTAATTCAATAGTATATCCATTTTTCGCCAAAATTTTCACTCCTACATATTTTGTTGATAATTAAGTTTAATTTTTTATATGTAACAACATTTTATACAAATATGATTATTTTTTCAAATTTATTTTAAAAAATCCCCTATCATTTATGATAAGGGATTAAAATTATAAAATAAAATTACATGTTTTTAAATCTATTTTCGGTTTTTAAAAATTCGTCTAATGCTAAAGAAGAGGGTTTGCTGTCGTTATGAAGTGGAGTTTCATTGAGTGGATTAAATCTAAAAAGTTTCCAGTAGCCTGAATCTACGGCTTGCTTTGCGGATAAAAGTGAGTTTTTCATGCCACCTTTTATTCCGTGGTTAATGCATGGGGAATAAGCAATAATTACCGATGGGCCATTATAATTTTCCGCTTCGGTAAATGCTTTTATGCACTGGTTTAAGTCAGCTCCAAGGGCAACCTGTGCAACGTAAACATATCCATAAGTCATCAAAATAGAAGCCAGGTCTTTTTTTGGCGTTTTTTTGCCTGATGAAGCAAATTGAGCTACAGCACCTTTTGGTGTTGCTTTAGAAGCCTGACCGCCTGTGTTTGAGTAAACTTCTGTGTCAAAAACAAGAATATTTACGTTTTCGCCCGAAGCCACAACGTGATCAAGCCCGCCAAAACCTATGTCGTAAGCCCAACCGTCTCCGCCGAACATCCATATTGATATAACCCCTAAATCTTTTTTATTTTCCAAAATTTTATCTGTTAATTCTTTTGAAATATCTAAATTATCATATTGAGATATTAAATATTCAAGAAGCATCTTTGAAGAATACTGGTTTTCGCAAGAATTATTAACTGTATCCAAGTATTTTTCGCATATATTTTTTAGGCTGATGTTTTTTGTTGAATCTTTAATTAAATTAACGGTTTTAATAATCATTTTTTTCTTTGTTTTATTCGCCAGAGCTATTCCAAATCCAAATTCTGCATTATCTTCAAAAAGTGAATTTTGCCAAGCGGGGCCTTTTCCGCCTTTTGTTTTCGTGTATGGAGAAGATGGGAAAGAGCCGCCCCAAATTGATGAACAACCTGTCGCATTTGCTATAATCATTCTATCTCCAAAAAGCTGAGTAGCTAATTTAGCATAAGGTGTTTCTCCACAACCTGCGCATGCACCTGAAAATTCAAGTAGAGGCTTTTTAAATTGACTGCCTTTAACAGATGTTTCTTTGAATTTTTCTAAAACCTCGGTTTTTTCGGGAAGCTTTTGGCAGTAATTAAACGCATCTTGGATTTGATTTTCGTTTTTGTTTGCAGCCATTTTAAGAGCTTTATTTTTCTTAATCCCTGGGCAAATGGCTACGCAGTTTTCGCATCCGGTGCAATCTTTTGCTGATATAACTATCGCAAAATTTAAATTTGGAAAACCAATCATTTTTTTAGATTTTAAAATTTGTGGAGAATTTTTTAATTCATCATCCGTGAGAATTGTTGGGCGTATTACTGCGTGTGGACACACAAAAGAACAATAACCACACTGGATACAGTTTTCGGGAATCCACTCGGGAATAAAATTTGCAGTACCGCGTTTTTCAAAGGCAGATGTTCCAAGAGGAATTTCCCCGTTTGCATAATTTTTAAATACTGAAACTGGCAAATCATTTCCGATTTTTTTGTTAAGTGGATTTGCAATGTTTTGAAGAAATTTTTGTAGCTCTGTGTTTGTTTCTTTTTTATTTATGACTATGTTTTCATCATCGGGTAGATTTTTCCAGTTTTGTGGTACATTTATTTTTTTGGCAGCATTCATACCGGCTTCTGCTGCAGTATAGTTCATTTTTATGACTTCTTCGCCTTTTTTGGAGTAGGTTTTTTTAATTGCAGATTTTATTAAATTTAAAGCTTTTTCGTTGTTAATTATTCCGGTAATTTTGAAAAATGCAGCTTGGAGCACTGTGTTTACCCTTCCGCCAAGGCCTAAATCACGAGTAATGTTGGCAGCGTCCACCACGTAAAAATTAATATTATTTAACGCCATATATTTTTTAATTTTATTTGGAAGAAATTTTTCAATGTCATCTTCATCCCATGGGCAGTTAAACAAAAAGCTGCCGCCGAATTTTAAATCTTTTATTATATTGTATTTATATATATATTCAGGAGTATGGCAGGCCACAAAATCTGCTTTGTCTACATAGTAGGTTGATTTTATTGGCTTGTCGCTAAATCTTAAATGAGAAATTGTGACTCCACCTGATTTTTTTGAGTCGTATTCAAAAAAACCTTGAACATGTTTTTCAGTGTTGTCGCCAATTATTTTTATGGTGTTTTTTGCTGCTCCAACAGTTCCGTCCGAGCCTATTCCCCAAAATTTGCAAGAAAAAGTTTCTGGAGGGATAGTGTAAATCTCATTTTTTACGTTAAGAGATAAATGTGTTACGTCGTCATTGATTCCGATTGTAAAATGAGTTTTTGGTTGCTTGGAATCCATGTTTTTATAAACGGATAAAATTTGTGACGGAGTAGTGTTTTTTGAGCTAAGTCCATATCTTCCTGAAAAGACCTCAATGTTTTTTATGTTTAAATTTTTAAGTGCTGCCAAAACATCAAGATATAGTGGCTCACCGATCGAACCGGGCTCTTTTGTGCGGTCAAGAACGGATATTTTTTTAACGCTCTTTGGCAAAGCATTTAAGAAATATTTTGCAGAGAACGGGCGGTAAAGCCTTACTTTTATAAGTCCTACGTTTTCTCCTTGTTTGTTCATATAGTCAATAGTTTCTTCAATTGTTTCGCAAACAGACCCCATTGCAATTATTATTTTTTCGGCATTTAAAGCGCCGTAATATTCAAACGGAGCATAATTTGTTTTTGCAAGCTTGTTTACTTCATTCATGTAAGATTCCACAATTCCTGGAATTTCATTATAGTATGAGTTGCACGCTTCGCGATTTTGAAAATACACATCATCGTTTTGTGCTGTGCCTCTCATAGATGGAGTTTCAGGATTTAAGGCATTATCTCTGAATTTTTTAAGCTCTTTTTTGTCCACGAGTTTTTCTAAGTCTTCATAGTTAAGTAGCTCAAGTTTTTGTATTTCGTGAGATGTTCTGAAGCCGTCAAAAAAATGCAAAAATGGCACAT
>JAFRKM010000091.1 GCA_017431755.1 Clostridia bacterium | reverse complement strand
TCCTTTCAAAGTATGGAATCCCAAAAGCGCCTTTTTACGACTGGATAGTAGATAATGGTTGCGGATATTCTGTTCGAATAACTCCTGGACTTTGGATGAGGGATAAAGTTTTGGAAGTTTACGATAAAGTTCCTTTGGGGGCTAGCGGCGAAATAGAAGGAAAATTTAAATCTCTTATTGATAATTTAAAATAATTATGATTATAAAATTAGGAAAGTGAGAAAATGGAAAGTTCAAAAAATTTAAGAAATATAGCAATAATTGCGCACGTAGATCACGGTAAAACAACTCTTGTGGATCAAATGCTTAAGCAAAGCGGAATATTTAGAACAAATGAAGCTGTTGCAGAACGCGTTATGGATTCTGGGGATTTGGAAAGAGAAAGAGGTATTACAATACTTTCCAAAAACACTTCGGTTATGTACGGTGACACAAAAATAAATATAGTAGATACTCCCGGCCATGCGGATTTTGGCGGAGAAGTAGAAAGAATACTTTTAATGGTAGATGCCGTTCTTTTGCTGGTTGATGCTTTTGAGGGTTGTATGCCGCAAACTAGATTTGTTCTAAAAAAAGCGCTTAAACTTGGTAAAAAGCCTATAGTTGTTGTAAATAAGATAGATAGACCCGGTGCAAGACCGGATGAGGTAGTAGACGAAGTTTTGGATTTGTTTATTGAACTTGGTGCAGATGAATCACAAATAGAATTTCCTGTTGTTTACGCTTCTGCAAAAAGTGGATATGCATTTCTAAATAAAAACGATCCAAAAGAAAACCTTGAGCCGTTATTTAAAACCATTATAAACGAAGTCCCAGCTCCAAAAGGTAGTGAAACAGGGCCGCTTCAAGTACTAATTTCAAATATAGATTATGATGAATACATTGGAAGAATCGGAGTGGGAAGAGTTGAACGGGGGACAGTAAAAAATGGGCAAAACGTGGTTCTTTGTAGCCAAGGCGGAAATGAAAAAAATGTAAAAATAGGGAAACTTTATAAATTTGAGGGTCTTAAAAGGGTTGAAACTAGTGAAGCGCCGCTCGGAGAGATAGTTTCAATTTCGGGTATAGATGGTCTTAATATAGGCGATACTTTATGCGACCCGAGTAATATTGAACCACTTCCGTTTGTAAAAATAGATGAGCCCACTGTTTCTATGAATTTTATGGTAAATAATAGTCCATTTTCGGGAAGAGAGGGTAAATTCGTAACTTCCAGAAATATTCGAGACAGGCTTTTTAAAGAAGTGGAAACTAATGTATCTATGCGAGTTGAAGAAACTGATTCCGCAGATACCTTTAAGGTTTCAGGAAGAGGCGAGCTGCATTTATCCATATTAATAGAAACAATGAGGCGCGAGGGGTATGAATTTCAGGTTTCAAGGCCGCAAGTAATAATGAAAGAAATTGATGGCAAATTATACGAGCCTATTGAAATTTTGGCAATTGAAGTTCCGGAAGAATATGTTGGGGCAGTAATAGAGAAAATCGGTTCCAGAAAAGCTGAAATGATAAATATGTCGCCAAAAGAAAGCGGTACAACGCTTTTGGAATTTAGGGTTCCATCAAGAGGGCTTATTGGATATAGATCGGAGTTTTTAACTGATACTAACGGTAAAGGAATACTAAATCAAATTTTTGATTGCTACGAACCGTATAAAGGGGAAATAGTTTCACGTCACCACGGTTCTTTGGTAGCTCATGAAACAGGTGTTTCAACAGGCTATGGCCTTTTTGCGGCGCAAGATAGAGGTAGACTTTTCATTGGCCCTGGAGTGAATGTATACGAGGGAATGGTTGTTGGGTCAACTCCTAAATCTGAGGATATAACAGTTAACGTTTGCAAGAAAAAACATGTTACAAACATGAGAGCCTCCGGTTCTGACGAAGCATTAAAACTTACCCCACACACTGTTTTGAGCTTGGAACAGTCAATAGAATTTATAGATGAAGACGAACTCCTGGAAGTGACGCCAAAAAGCATAAGAATACGGAAAAAAATTCTTGATAAAACAATGCGCCTGAGAAGTAAAGTTTCTAAATAAAAAATAAAATCATTCTAAGTTTTTCTTAGAATGATTTTTTAATTAAGTAATATTTTATTTTAAATTTTTTTGATAGATGTTCCGGCTGGTGAGGTTGCAATTTTGCTAATAGCATTTAAGGCTCCAAGTGCTTGCTCGTCGTGATTTTTAATTTTTCCTATGAATTCATTGGTGAATTTTTCTTTTGATGTGTCGTTTTTAAGCATAAGTTCAATTAGTTCAAAATTTTTGCATCAACTTTTTTATTTATAGAAAATTTCTCTTTTAAAATATAAATTTGTTTTATGCTACGATCTTATTGTAACATATTTTTTTATAAAACAATCAACACATATTTTAAAAAAATAAAACAGCTGGCAATGTTTTTTCGCCAGCCGTTTTTTATTATAACTTTTTAATTATTAATCTTTAGCTACGTCGTCAAATATTTCTGGTTCAATGTCGTCTGATAAAGCATCTTTTGTTGCTTTATTTAAATCATAATTAGAAAGCCTGATGTACAT
>JAFRKM010000090.1 GCA_017431755.1 Clostridia bacterium | reverse complement strand
TCGGAGCAACACCTTGAGCCAAAAATGCACCTATCATACCAGAAAGTACATCTCCGCTACCGCCTTTTGCCATTGATTCGTTACCTGTTTTGTTTACATAAATAATCCCTTCTTTATCTGAAATTACTGTTTCATGTCCTTTAATAATCAGTGTAACACCATATTTTTTAGCAAACTCCCGAGCATATTCTGCTTTTTTTAACACGATTTCTTCTGTTTTTTCTTTATTTAGTCTAGACATTTCTTTTGGATGCGGAGTAAGAACAATCTCAGACCTAGCATCTTTTAATATATCTATGTTTTCAGATATAACATTTATTCCATCAGCATCAATTATCATTGGTAAAGTACAATTTCTTATCATATTAAAAACTATTTTCTTGGTTTTTTCATTCCAGCCCATACCCGGACCAATTAAAACAGCCGCGCTTTTTTTAGATTTTTCTAAAATAATATCTTCTATATTTTTTTCATCTTCATATGGAAAAATCAAAGCTTCAGGAATATTTGACGCAACGATATTATAAATTGATTCAGGAATAGCAGCTTCAACTAACCCCACTCCACATTTTGTGGCCGCTCGAACCGCAAAGCAAGCAGCACCGGGCATTTTTCTGCTACCACAAATACAAAGAAGCCTCCCGAAATCTCCTTTGTTAGATTCCGGAAAGCGCATAGGCAAAAGGGATTTTGCCATTTCTTGGTTAATCATTTTTAAATATTCATACTTCCTCATCTTCTTACTCCTTCACAGAATCATTTTTAAAGCATACCACCACTGCACTCGCGAGCTCTTTGGTATGAGTTAGGCTAACTGAAAATTCATAGCCATTTTTCCCCCACGTTTCAAAAGCTTTACCCGTTAAAAAAATATACGGCCTACCAAGATTATCTCTTAAAATTTGAACTTCTTTAATATCAAAGCCTCTAAAACCCGTACCAACAGCTTTGGCAAATGCTTCTTTTGCGCAAAAATTATCAGCAACGCTTTGAGAAATAAAATTTTTGCTTTTTAACTGCTCGTATTCTTTTCCACCCAATATAAAATTTAAAAATCTAGAATTTTCCATTGATTTTTTAACTCTGGATATTTCAACCATATCTATTCCAACACTATACAAATTTTCATCCTCCTTTTTAAAACACTACCATTTGCGAATTAAAATCAGATCTTCTTTTAAATATATTATCAATTCTTTTATTTATAAATTTAAAACTAGGGTCAGAAAAATCAAGTTTTGAAACATCCGCAGACTTCTGAGCCGCCTTAATAATCCATATATCATTATATGAAGTAGGAATATTTACATTTGGAACACCATGCTGATTCACCCCAAAAAAATCTCCTGGGCCACGAAGTTTTAAGTCTTCTTCCGAAAGATAAAAGCCATCATTAGAATTAACCATTGCGGAAAATCTTCTTTTTGAATCATTACTTTTAGAATCAGAAATTAAAACACAGTAAGATTTTAAATTACTTCTACCAACACGCCCTCTTAACTGATGAAGTTGCGAAATTCCAAACCTTTCGGCGTTTTCTATTACTATAATTCTTGCATTTGGAACATCTATTCCAACCTCTATCACAGTTGTGGAAACAAGTATTTTAGTTTTACCGTTTATAAAATCAGACATTATCAAATCTTTTTCCAAAGGCTTCATTTTACCGTGCAATATTTTAACTTCTTCTTTATCAAAGACACTTTCAAGCATTTTTTCATAATAGCTGTTTACGTCTATAATATCATTTTCGTTTTCAACAATACTTGCACAAACAATATAGCACTGGCCGCCTTCGCCAATTATATTTTTTATAAAATTCCATACCCTGTGCCTTTTTGAGCTGTCCACAGAAAAAGTATCAATTTTTTGTCGACCGGGCAAAGTTTCATTTAAAACAGAAATATCCAAATCGCCATATAAAATAAGCGCTAAACTCCTTGGAATCGGAGTTGCAGACATAACCAAAACATGTGGTGCCATGCCTTTGTTTATCAGTTTTGCCCTTTGGTTTACTCCAAATCTGTGCTGCTCATCGGTAATTATTAATCCCAAATTTTTAAATGCGGTATTATCAGAAATCAAACAGTGCGTACCAATTACTATGTCTACATTACCGGTTTCTATATTTTCATTTAAAAGTTTTCTCGCTTTTGCCCTAAGCGAACCACACATCAGCCCTACTTTTATATTTGTTTTTTGAAAAAACTTTTCAAAAGTTTTAAAATGCTGCGCCGCCAACAATTCCGTGGGCGCCATAACTGCAACTTGATAACCGTTTTTTGCAACAGTATACGCAAGAGATGCTGCAACAGCTGTCTTACCCGAACCAACATCTCCTTGCAAAAGTCTATTCATTGAAAATCCACTATTTTTAATATCATTTATGCAATCACTTATTGCATTTTTTTGTACCGAGGTTAACTCAAACGGCAAAAAATCAGCAAATTCTTTGCTGTATTCATTTTTTATTTTAATCTTTGTTTTAATTTTAGAATTCTTTTTAATTAACTTGATCCCAAGCTGATAAATAAAAATTTCTTCAAAAACAATTCTTCTTCGTGACATTTCTAAACTTTGACGGTCTTTGGGAAAATGAATATTTCTAACCGCAAAATTAAGACTACATAAATTATTTTCAGCTATAACTTTTTCAGGCAAAGTTTCACTTATGTTCCCCGGAAGCATTTTAAGTGCATTTTTTACCAAAGAAGATATTTTTTTAGAATTTATTCCGGCTGTCTGATTATATACCGGATAAAATGATTCTGCTTCGTCTGTTTTTTTTATTTTCGGGGAAGAAATTTCATATTTCCCAAATTTAAACTCTACATTTCCCCTTAAAATATACTCGTTATCTTTAACAAGGCTTTCAGCAGCATATTTACTATTATAAAAAACTATCTGAGCAAGATTTATTCCATCTGTAGCTTCCAATTTATAAAGGGTTTTCCCGCTTCTTAATCTAATTATTTGGGGGTAAGATAAAATTTTTAATCTTACACACCTATCTTTTTGGCCACACGCTTCTTGCAAAGTGCTAACAGTCGTCCAATCCTCATAAGTTCTGGGAAAAAACCTTATTATATCACCAATGGTGTAAACTCCAAGACGATTCAAAAATAGCGATGTCTTAGGGCCTACACCTTTTAAATTTTTAATATCAATTTTAAATAAAGATGCCATAGCAGGCACCTCCAATATATTTATTTTTACTCAGCAGAAACTATAAAATGATAAATCGGTTGACCACCATTTATAAGATTTATTTCAGCCTTATTTTTAAGTTCAGACTCAATTTTTTCTTTAGCAAGTTCAGCTTGGTCAGAAGAAACTCCTTCACCATACATAAGAGTTACAAACTCTGTATTTTTATCAGCAAGTTTTTTCGTAAGCTTTGCAACAGCGACAACTGAGTCTTTTTCGGTAAATACAAGCTTCCCATCAGCAAGAGCGAGTATATCATTTTCTTTTATTTTAAATCCGCCAAATTCAGAGTCTCTTGCAGCAAATGTTACCTGGCCAGTCTTTACTTTTGAAATTGCCGCAAGCATATTTTTCATGTTTTCTTCTGTGTTTTTTTCAGAATCGAAAGCTAGCATTGCAGAAATCCCCTGTGGTATAGTTTTGCTTGGAACCACAACTACAACTCTATCTTTAACAAGCGAAACAGCCTGGCCTGCGGACATAATTATATTTTTATTATTCGGAAACACATAAACAACTTTTGCAGGAGTTGCCAAAACAGCTTCAACTATTTTTTCTGTACTTGGATTCATTGTCTGACCGCCACTTATTACGTTTTGACATCCTAAATCTTTAAAAACTGAAACTATTCCATCTCCCGCAGCCACCGAAACAAATCCAAATTCTTCTACCGGTTCTCTCTTTTCAAAAGTATCGGCTTTTTGAGCTTCGTATGTTTTCTTATCTTTGGCTTCTTCAGCTGCTTTTCTGTGCTGTTCTTTCATGTTTTCCACTTTAACGGTTAAAAATTCACCATATTTTAACCCTTCTTCCAAAGCTTTACCAGGATTTTCTGTGTGAACATTCACTTTTATTATTTCTTCATCATCAACCACAACAACGCAGTCACCGATTTTAAGAAGCTTATTTTTTAATCTAAACGGTCTTAACTTACAAAGTCTATTTCTCTTTACAATAAACTCCGTACAGTACGTAAACCTTATATCCTGGTCAAACTGAGCAGCTGCATTTTTAAATTCATCATTTGCATCATCTTCTAGATTCTCGCCCGGCTCAATTATTTTACCATCTTTAAACACGGAATTCATTCCCTCATAAATAAGACAAAGGCCGTTACCGCCTGCATCGACTACACCAGCTTTTTTTAGAACCGGTAAAAGATTAGGAGTGTTTTTTAAAGCTTCTTTCGCACCGTCACAAACTTTTGACCACACATAAACTACATCATTATTTATTTTTATTGCTTCTTGAGCACGTTCATGTGCTATCCTTGCCACAGTAAGTATAGTTCCTTCTGTCGGTTTGGAAACTGCACCATATGCAGCTTTTACACCTATTCCAAGTGCTGCTGCAATATCAACACCTGTAATCGCATCAACATTCACATTTGCAAAAAGCTCTGAAAACCCTCTAAAAAGTAGCGAAAGAATTACACCAGAATTACCTCTTGCGCCACGTAAAAGCGCCGGGACAAAAGCTTTAACGGTTTCGCTTACTGTACAGTTATCGTCAAGTTTTTTTAACTCCTCTACCGCCGCAGAAATAGTCATAGACATATTTGTTCCCGTATCTCCATCTGGCACGGGAAATATATTCAGCTCATTAACATATATTTTGTTCTTTATTATATTATTTGCACCGGATATAATCGCATTTTTTAAACATAATCCATTTATCAATAAAAACAGCTCCTTAAAATAAGCAATATTTTTTCATAAACATTTTAACTCATTTTTATTTTATATAAAAATCATTTTTAAATAACTCTCATTCGTTCCACTTTTAACGTTTTACCGTTTGATTCGTCAATATCAAATATTATGCACTCTATCTTGCAATTGCCCTCTGCGTTTTGAAATCTTATGGGGAGTTTTTCTTTCATTCTTTTAATTGAAATTTCTTTTTTCACTCCCAAAACCGAATGAATAACTCCCGTCATACCAACATCTGTTATATATCCCGTACCAAATGGAAGAACCTGTTCATCCGAAGTTTGCACATGTGTATGCGTCCCAAACACTGCCGAAACTTTTCCATCAACATAGTATCCCATGGCTCTTTTTTCAGCTGTAGCTTCTGCATGAAAATCAATAATTTTAATTTTACAGTCACTACACACTTCAAGTGCATTATCGATAGCTTCAAAAGGTGAATTTAAAGGTTCCAAATATACTACACCTAAAATATTTATAATCGCTATTTTAACGCCTTTTACTTCAGTTTTGTAAATTCCCACACCAGGAGTTGTTTTATTTGGAAAATTATAAGGCCTTATAACCATATTGTTTTCATTTAAGAAGGAAAATATTTCTCTACGTCTAAAAACGTGATTTCCACTTGTTATAACGTCCACACCGCTTTTTAACATATGATTTGCACTAAGCGGAGTAATCCCGTTACCTTCTGCAGAATTTTCACCATTAGCAATTACAAAATCAATATCTTTTTCTTTTTTTATTTCATTTAATTTTACACGCAGAAACTCCGTGCCACTTTTTCCAACAACGTCCCCTATAGCTAAAATTCTCATAATTTCACCACTTATTTTGCATAATCAATAGCTCTGCTTTCACGAATCATATTAACTTTAATTTGACCAGGATATTCTAGATCTGATTCTATTTTCTTACAAATATCTCTGGCAACTAAAACCATCTGGTCGTCATTTATTGCTTCGGGATTTACCATAACGCGAACTTCTCTACCGGCTTGTATTGCATAACAATTCTTAACTCCATCAAAAGATGAAACCACAGTTTCTAACTTTTCTAATCTTTTAATATAATTTTGCAGGTCTTCACGTCTTGCTCCAGGTCTTGCAGCAGAAATAGTATCTGCAGCCTGAAGTATAAAATCATATGGAGTTTTGGGTTCAATATCGCCATGGTGAGAATTAATTGCATGAATTACTTCTTCGTTTTCTTTATGTTTTTTTGCAATACTTACACCAAGTTCAATATGCGAGCCCTCAATTTCATGGTCAAGCGCTTTACCAATATCATGCAAAAGACCTATTCTACGAGCAAGCATTGAATCCAAACCCAATTCAGAAGCCATCATCGAACAAAGATGAGCGACTTCCAACGAATGATTCAAAACATTTTGACCATAGCTAGTTCTGTATTTTAGTTTACCCAAAAGTTTAACAATTTCAGGATGCAAATTATTAATTCCCAACTGCATGCATGCTCTTTGACCAGCATCTTTAATTTCTTTTTCTATATCTCTTTTGGCTCTTTCTACCATTTCTTCAATTTTTGCCGGATGAATTCTGCCGTCAATAATTAATCTTTCAAGCGCGACCCTAGCAATTTCTCTGCGCACAGGATCAAACGCTGAAAGAGTTATGCTTTCCGGTGTATCATCTATTATTAAATCTACTCCCGTAAGATTTTCGATTGCTCTGATGTTTCTTCCTTCTCTGCCGATAATTCTTCCTTTCATATCATCATTTGGCAAATTAACAACCGAAATAGTAGCTTCGGCAACATGTTCAGCAGAGCAACGCTGAATTGCTTGAGCAAGAATTTTTTCTGCTTTTTCACCACATTCTTCTTTTATTTTCTGCTCAAACTCATGTATTTTCTGAGCTTTTTCATGGCTAAGTTCACTTTGCAAACTTTCAAGTAAAAAGCTTTTAGCTTGAGAAATAGAAAGTCCGGAAATTTTTTCAAGCGCTTTTAGCTGTTTTTCTTTAATAACTTCAATTTCTTCATATTTGGATTCCATTTCTTTTTCTTTTAAATTTAAATCATTTTCTTTAGATTCCAAATTTTCAATTTTTTTGTCTAAATTTTCTTCTTTCCTAAGAATTCTGTTTTCCTGGCGCTGAATATCTTTTCTGCGCTCAGAAAGTTCTTTTTCTGTGTCATTTCTAAACCTATGTACCTCTTCTTTTCCTTCTAATATAACTTCTTTTTTACGGGTTTCTGCTACTTCTTTGGCGGTGCTAACAATTTTTTCTGCTTCTTTTTCAGCTGACTTAATTGATTTTTCAGCACTTAACTTTCTATAAAGCATTCCTAAATAAAACCCCAAAGTTGTGACTGCTATGCTAATTATTACTACTGTTAATAAATCCAAGTTCATCACGACCTCCTTGTTTTTTGTTCGCAATAAACTTAGACTTAGTTTTTTTACTTAATAACGCAAGAAATAATGTCATACATACGTATTAAAAAGCTACTACAATTGATATTTGAGTTTTTAAAATAATAAAATATTTATATACAAGTGCACAAAGTCTAATCTTTTTATTGCGAGTCTAAATATAATTAAATAAAATACTTGAAATTTAAAATGGAATCTTACAAAATAATTTTATTACTTATCTAAATGAATTGTCAAGATGAATAACAATAATATTAGTTTAAAAAAATAATATTATTTTACTAAATTTAAAAAAATCCCAACTAAGTCTTGAATTTTTTCGTTATAAGTGTTATTATACAGTTAGAAATTATTTTTATGGAGCTTAGTTATGAAAAAAACTAGTAAAGAAAAAACAAAAAAATTCTTTGAATACAAGGGTAAACCACTTGTACGGTGTAAAGAAACAATTTACTACGGCGACATAAACGACAAGTACGTAGTAAAAATTGAAAGCAAAAAAACAAAAAAAGTAAAAGATACAGATGTTTCTACACTAGTAACTGTGGAAATGATAGATACTGACGAAAATACCCCATTAACAAAAAAGATTGTTAAAACAAGCGAAAAAGCAGGACTTTATCTAGCACTAGATATTGCTGGTGCATGGATGGAAAGAGCTGCTGCAAATAATTAATTTCAAGGAGTGTTGAATTTGAGTAATATAGAATTAATTTTTGGTATTATACTTTTGGTAATGTCTGTAGCAATAGTTATGGTAGTACTTTTTCAAGAAGGACACCAAAGAAATATGGGCGCAATAACAGGCTCAGGATCAGATACATTTTTAACCAAAAATAAATCCCGTTCTATTGATTCATTTTTAGAAAGATGGACCCGAGTTATTTCAATTGGATTCTTTTTAATTGTAATTGCAATAAATATGATTATGTTCTTCCATATTTTTGGAGCTTAAAAAATAATTAAAAAATCGCCCGGATTTTAATCCGGGCTTTTTGTTTGAATTTTAACTTGCTGTTCGAAGACTCAGCCTTAGCCTGTCGCTTATCATTGCAATAAATTCCGAATTCGTTGGCTTACCCCTTGAATTATGAATTGTATAACCAAAGTAAGAATTAAGAATATCTATATCGCCCCTATCCCAAGCAACTTCAATAGCATGGCGAATCGCTCTTTCCACTCTTGATGATGTTGTTTCAAAATTGTGTGCCACAGATGGATAAAGCTGTTTTGTGACCGAGTTTATTATTTCCGGGTTTTCTATTGACATCATTATTGAATTTCTTAAATAGTGATATCCCTTAATATGAGCCGGCACACCGATCTGGTGAAGAATCTCAGTTATTTTAACTTCCATATTGGAATTATTCCTATAATCCATAATTTCTTTTGAATTTTGCTCTTTGGAATAATTTAATTGACTTTTATAGTTTATTTGCAGAATTTTTTCTATTATGTCTGAATAATTAATCGGCTTTATCATAAAATATGAAGCACCTGCAGACATTACCTCTCTTTCCAAACTTGGACGCCCAAAACTAGAAACCACTATAAAAGTTGGCATTTCAATTCTGTGATTTTTTCTGATTGTTGTTATTATACCAATTGCATCTATTCTTGGCATAAATAAATCCATGATAACAACATCTGGTTTTGAATTTTCAATGATTTCAATAATTTTAAAACCATCTTTGGGCAAAAACGACAAATCCATTGAATAATGTTTAAACATATCCAATGCGTCTCTGTCTAGCTCAATACACTCCTCTGAAATAAGAACTTTTAACTGATTTTGCATAAAATTTCCTCCTATAAATATATTTTATGATATTTATATTTACATAAATTACCAATTATGTCAATAGTTTTCCAAAAAATAAAATATATTCGTCGGATATGTCAATTTATAATTATTTTTAAGAATTCTTTTTGTGTTTAGACTCGAAAACCTTGTTAGAATTTGTCAACATAGTGTCTGCAAATATGCCATATCCTTTAGAAGGGTTATTTACCAAAACATGTGTAACCGCGCCGATCAACTTTCCATCTTGTATTATTGGACTACCACTCATACCTTGAACTATTCCACCGGTTTTTTCCATTAATCTTTTATCGGTTATAGAAATTTTTATATTTTTGGTAGGCAAATTAACATTATAGTTTATTGAATCTATGTTTATGTTGTAGTATTCCGGCTTTTCGCCTTCTAAAGTGCTTATAATATATGCCGGGCCTTTTTTTACATTTTGCTTTAAAGAGACCTCAACTTCTTCTCCCTCAGGAATACAATTCTTTAAACTACCATAAATACCCGTATTATCATTAGTATAAATTTCTCCCATAGACTGCTGGCTAATAATGCAGCCCTTTAACTCTCCAGGCATACCGGACGTACTTTTATTTATATCTGTTATGGCAGCAGGGACAACATCACCCGTTCCACAAGGTATAATCTCACCTGTATCAACATCACAAACACCGTGCCCTAACCCTGCAAACATACCATTTTCTTTACTGCAAAATGTTAAGGTCCCTATTCCGGATGAACTGTCTCTTACCCACATTCCCAGTCTATACTCTTTATCGTCGGCACTTTTTACCGGAAAAACTTCTATTTTTTCAGACTTGTTTTCGCGCATTACATCCATAATTAAACTTTTCTCTTTAGATTTGCTTATTATATTTTCAAGCTCTTCGTTACTGTTTACTTCTTGACCGTCAACACTAATTACTACATCTCCTTTTTTAAGGCCAGCATCTTTAGCCGGAGATTTAACTGAAAGGCCGGTATTTACATCCGAAATATTAGTAATCATTACTCCTTTGCTATGAATTTTAACCCCAAAAGGTATGCCGCATGGCACAACTTTATGCTTCGGCGTAACATTAACATAAACCGTTTTCACCGGAAAAACATTTAAAAATTTTAAACACGACTTAATTCTTGAAGACGAACCATCTATTTCTTCTTGTGCCAAACAATTTTTATCATGTTCTTTACTTATAATGCTAAAAGGGAAAATATTAAACTCCGAATCACTTACATCGTTCACTTCGTACATATTCGGCATATAATTTGATGCATAAACAAGTCCAGAAAAAAACAAAACACTAAACGAAAAAACCACACCTGCACTCCACCTGAAAAGTTTTTTCAAACTAAACACACCTCCATTTTGATAATTTGTAATTTAAAGAGTTTTATTGTATAAAAATGTAGACATGTTTATTATTTGCAAATTAATAAAAATACACAAAAGAAATTATTGGATAATCGACTTCAAATTATGGTTGTCTATTAAAACATTTAATGGTAAAATTAAAATACAAACATTATAAATTAGGAGCTGGATATTTTGGGAAAAAATTATTTTGAAGTAATATACGAAGAAATACTTAAAAATGAAAAAATGAAAAAATTAAAAACAGAAAAAACATCAGAAACTTCTTTTAAAATCGTAAAAGAAGATCTAACTTATGAAATCTTATACAATGAAAAAGAAAAAAAGGTAAGTTTAAAAGCAATATCAAACGAAACAAAAGAAGAAAAAAATATATCCTCCTGGCTACTTGATAATAAAAACTCTACGCAAAAGGACGCAAAATTAATTGCCGAAGATTTTATAGAATCTATTGCTGGAAAAACAAAAACAGTAATAAATCAAATAAAAAAGAAGGATTCTTCGGGGAATAATAATTCTGGACTATTTTTTGCCAACAGAATGGCAACGTTTTTTCCCGAGCTTAAAGAAAAAATACAAAATGAAAAAGAAACATACGAAAGCTTTAGAGAAGCCACTTTTGCAAAAGAATTTATTTTACCGTCTATTAACAACTACATAAAAACCGAAACCAATAAATCTAAACTAAATAAGCTTAGTAAAACTTTAAGTGAACTTTATAAAACATCAGGGCTAAACATAAGAAGCATAATTACAATGGTTATCTTAAACGGTTTAGATTCAGAAAATATAAAATTTTCTGAATCGTTAAGCGACGAATTAAAATCTGCATGGGAACATGCCAAAAAATACAAAGGTAAAAAAGTAAAACCAGAAAAAGTTAAAAAGCCATCTTTGTTTGTAAAAGCTATGAAAGCCCAACAACTACAGAATCAACAATAATTAATATATAAAAAATCCCCGGTTTAACTCCGGGGATTTATTTTTTGGACATATATTCATTTTAAAAATCATATTATTACTACCAAATATTTTTAAGAAGTAACAAATAAAAGGAGTAGGAACAAGAAAAGTATTTTAAAAAACACAATATCTTTTTTGGAAAAATATGAAATTATTAGCTTTAGTAAAAATAACAAATCTATTATAGCTATGGTTATTTTACTAATTTTAGGGATGGTACTCGGTTCACTTTCAGTTCATGAAATAAATCTTGATATTCTACATAAAATAGATTTTTTATTCTTAAATAACTTTAAAGAAATTATTGATAAACCCGGACTAGACGTATTTATCTCTTCACTTTCAAATTTGTTTTTTATTATTTTATTATTAGAATTCTCCGCACTTTCTTTTTGGGGCAGCGGATTAATACCGCTTATAATATTTTTCAGAGGCTTTAGTATTGGGTTAACAACGGGATATTTATATTTGATCTATGGCCTTAAAGGAATCGCTTTTTACATACTTATAATGTTACCGGGAATGTTCATCGCGCTACTTAGTATAATTTTATTTTCTGCAGAAGCATTTAAATTCTCAGTTAAATTTGCAAAAACACTTTTCCCTCATGCAAATAATCAAAATCTATTCAGCTGCTTTTTGTTCCATTTAAAAAACTCCAAATTCAGCCTCGCTTTGCTTCCTATTTCTGCAATAGTAGACACCTGTTTTGTGGCTATGTTTTCAAGATTTTTTGAGTTTTAATAATTTTTCAAAATTCTACTGTTAAAATCTTCTACAAACCAAATATTTTCATGTTTTATTTCAAATATTTTACCATTTAAATAATTTAAAAAACCATCTGAATCTTTAAAATCAAAATGTATTTTATAAGCGCAAAGCGCTTGATATTTATATTTTAATTCTTTATTTATAATATTTTTTCCGTATTTTCCGTCTCCAAGTAACGGATAACCAATTGATGCAAAATGCGCCCTGATTTGATGTGTACGGCCTGTTAAAAGGCTTACTTCTAATAGTGTAAATTTTTGTGAACGCTTTAAAACTCTATATCTGGTAATTATAGTTTTATATTTTTTTAGATCCGCATTTTTATTTTTTATGTAAACTTTGTTTTTATCTTTATTTTTATCTAAAAAAGCCGTCAATGTATCTTCCTCTTTTTTTACAACACCACACACAATCGTCAAGTAAAATTTATGAATTTCTCGGCTTTTAATTTTTTTATTAAGCTCTCTAAGCGACTGCGCATTTTTGGCAGCAATTACCATACCCTGCGTATTTCTGTCTATTCTGTTAGCAAGCGCAGGGCTGAAAGAATTTTCGTTTTCGGGGTCATATTCACCTTTTTTAAAAAGATAATTTTTTATTCTGTTAATAAGGCAATCCACTTTACAATTTTTATCCGGGTGAACAATCAGCCCGGCTTTTTTGTTTATAATTATAATATTCTCGTCTTCATAAACGATATCTAAATTTACGGGTGCAAATTTAAAATCATCTTCTTTTGTGTTTTTTTCAAAAAATTCATCATTTATATAAAGCTCTAAAACATCACCTTCTTTTAGCCTGTATGAAATCTCAGATTTTTTGCCATT
This sequence comes from Clostridia bacterium, assembly GCA_017431755.1. GTDB lineage: Bacteria > Bacillota > Clostridia > Oscillospirales > Acutalibacteraceae > UMGS1491. The sequence goes on along the minus strand of JAFRKM010000090.1, from coordinate 5,142 downwards.
TACTTTTATTCTTTTCTTTCTAATGCTTTTGTACATCATTCTTTCCGGAAACGAAGGCAACAGTTTCATAATAAACTTATCAAGCCTATTATTTTCGTCGTTTTTATTTATGACAATTTTTTTCACTATTAAAAAATCCTTTCAGTGCAAAATATTTAATTGAAATTATTTCGTTTTTATGTTAAAATATTATTATAGATTATTAAAAAGAAAGGCAGGAAACAAATGCATCAAGGACATAGAGAAAGAATGCGCAAAAAATTTCTTTTAAATGGATTTGATAATTTTGAAGATCATGAAATATTAGAATTCATATTATTTTATGCAATACCCAGAAAAGACACAAACGAAATAGCGCACTTATTAATTGAAAAATTCGGATCACTCGACGCCATTTTAGATGCACCCATTAACCTACTTAAAGAAGTAAGTGGTATTGGGGAATCTGCCGCCATTTTTATAAAAATGATTTCGTCACTTGCAAGAACATACATTGAAAGAAAAAATAACGCAAAAAATAATTATAAAGACGAATCAGACTTAAACCAAAGGATTGCTCTAAAATTTATTGGCAGAACGGAAGAAACAGTAGCTATAATGCTGCTGGACGCAAAAGGCAAAATCATATATGACGGAATAATCAATAAAGGAAGCGTAAATTCAGTAGATATTTATTTAAGAAAAATAATCGAACTAATTACTCTTTATAACGCAAGTTCCATCCTTATTGCCCACAATCATCCCAGTGGAATAGCCGTTCCATCCCAGGAAGATATAGAAACAACGGTCAAACTCTCTAACATTTTTCAAAGCATGAACATTAATTTTTTAGACCATATAATAGTTGCAGATCATGATTTTGTTTCGCTAAAAGAATGTAAAGTAATATAAATTGCTAATTCAAAAACTAAAATATACTCCCGATTTTTTATCGGAAGTATTTTTTAATATTTTTTATAAATCATAATTGCTAAAAAATGCAGCAATAGCGCGAAAAGTCATATATAAATCAATCTTTGAAATAACTTCAAAAGGCGCATGCATAGAAAGAACCGGCACACCAATATCAATTACATCAACATTTAAGTTGGCTATATACTTTGCAATCGTGCCACCGCCACCATTATCAACTTTACCAAGTTCTCCGCTTTGCCACAAAACTTTATTATCGTTAAATAATTTACAAATTTCTCCGGTAAATTCAGCAGAAGCATCCGAAGTACCATATTTTCCCCCGCTACCTGTATACTTGGTTAAAACAACACCTTTATTAATAAAAGAACTGTTATTAATTTCATAGCTAGCTACATAAGTAGGATCATACGCTGCATTTACATCTGCGGAAAGACATTTTGATTTTGAAAGCACATGGCGAAGTTTTACCCCGTCCATTTTGGATAAATCGTGCACAAAATATTCAAAGAACTTGGATTGCATGCCTGTGTTTCCGTCACTACCCGTTTCTTCTTTGTCAGTAAATACAGCTATGGTTGTTTTTTGCGGTTTTTTGCAGTTTAAAATTGCTTCCATGCAAGGATATGTGCAAGAACGGTCATCTTGGCCATATCCACCAATCATACTACGATCAATACCAATATCTCTTGATTTCATAGCAGGAACAAATTCCAAATCTGAAGATATAAAATCCTCTTCCACAATGCCATATTTTTCATTTAGCATTTTTAATATATTAAGTTTGACAAGTTCTGCACCTTTTCCGTCTTTTAAAGGCAAGCTTCCAACCAATGCATTAAGATCTTCACCGGTAATTGCTTGGCTCATTTTTTTGTTCATCTGTTCTCTTGCTAAATGCGGCAACAAATCCGTAACGCAAAAACATGGTTCATCTTCATTTTCCCCTAAAACTATATCCACAAAAGTACCGTCTCGCCTTACAATTCTTCCATGAAGCGCTAGCGGCATTGCCGTCCACTGATATTTTTTTATTCCACCATAATAATGCGTTTTCAAAAGCGCGAACTCTCCGGACTCCACAAGCGGATTGGGTTTTAAATCAAGCCTTGGGGCATCAATATGAGAAACGGCAATTTTTGCACCTTCTTTAACTCCGTTTTCCCCCATTACAGCAAGTATAAGCCCCCTACCACGATTCACATGGTAGACCTTGTCACCAGATTTATATTTTTTATCTTTATCAAACTCTGTAAACCCTGCGCCAACCGCTTTTTTTAGAATATAATTTACGTTTTCGCGTTCCGTTTTGGATTTATTTAAAAAATCTTTATATTCCTGACTAAATTTATCGCATTTTTTCATTTCGCTTTCACTCAGTTCTTTGCCGCCGTTTACCTTTTTTAAAAATAATTTTTCTCTTAAATTTCTTTCACCAATTTTAGAACTCATTTCAATTCTTCCTTTCATCTAAAATAAATAAATTTATAAACCTTGTAAGCAAATTTAACTCTTTTAACATATTTTTTCGTTTCACTGTATGGAATATTTTCAAGCGTTTTCCCATCTGTAGAAATTTCTTTGTCTTTAAGCCATCTATTCGCTGTTTTCATCCCAGCATTATATGCGCTTAATGAAACATCTAAATCGTTATACTTTTTTATCAAAATAGACATAAAAAGCGTTCCGCATTCTATGTTATTTTCGGGATCAAGCATATCTTCTTTTAATTCGTAGTGATTTTGAGTATATTTTTCAAGCCATTTAAATGTGTCCGGTGTAACCTGCATCAATCCTAATGCTCCGGCAGAAGATTCGGCTTTTTCATCAAAATCACTCTCACATTTAATTATAGCATATATAAGCGGCTTTTCAATATTATACTTTTGCGACATTTTTTCTACAATGTTTTCATATTTTAACGGATAAATTAATTTAATTACCGCCACAGAACTACAAAACAAAAGCAAAGGTAAAACTACCGCAAATATAATCAGAATTAAAGCTTTTTTGTTAAGTCTTATTATAATTGTTAGTCACCCCACTATGTTTTATTTTTTAAATCTATAATTTTAAATCCAGCCGCACGAATAAGTCTATTATAAACCGCTAAACTCAATCCATCAGTATCACAATAATGAACGTATACCGCCTTTGCACCCATTTTATCAGCTTTTCTCAACCCATCAAAAATATTATGCGCTTGTGAAAGAGAATCTTTTTTACTGCCATAAGATATATATGGAGCATCAATTAAGGGTATGTCCTCATCAAAACAAAGCGCCAAAACATCATTTCTTTTGATATTAGTTTTATTTACAAAATCAGCATAATCTTCTTTTTCACCTTTTAAAATTATAACCTCAGCATCAGGAGAATAATGTTTATATTTAATTCCGGGAGAAAGGACCGATTTGTCTTTTTCTATTTTATGAAATACAGAATCATCTATTTTAATTTTACCAATAACTTTTTCTATCTGCTCAGGAGTAATTGCTCCGGGGCGCAATATTCTAGGTGTACTCTCTAAAAGAGAAATAACAGTTGATTCCACACCAAATTTACAATCCCCACCATTTATTATGGCATCAACTTTGCCGTTTAAGTCCTCCAAAACATGACTAAACCTTGTTGTACTGGGTTTACCCGATAAATTTGCAGACGGCGCAACAAGCGGCACGCCTGACAATTCAATTATTTTCCTTGCAACCACATGAGATGGAAATCTAACCGCCACGGAATCGGCGCCTGCTGTAACTATCTTTGGAACTTGTTTATTTTTAGGCAATATCATGGTAAGCGGACCCGGCCAAAAATTCTTTGCTAAAATCTCTGCTTTTTTATTAAACTCCGAAACTACTTTAAAAACATCTTCTGTTTTTGAAATATGCACTATTAATGGATTATCCGCAGGGCGTCCTTTAGCTAAAAAAATCTTTTTTATTGCATTAGGATCAAACGCATTGGCCGCTAACCCATAAACTGTTTCAGTCGGGATACCAACAACCCCACCGCTTTTGATTATTTCTGCCGCTTTATCGGCCTCATTTTCGTTTAAAATTAATGTATCCATGCTCTTTTACCTCAAACTATTCATTTCCCGCAAGTTTAGCAGCTCTGTCGGCAGTAATAAGGGCATCTATAATCTCATCTAAATCGCCATTTAAAACATCTTCCAATCTATAAAGAGTCAAACCAATCCTATGATCCGTAACTCTACTTTGTGGATAATTATACGTACGTATACGCTCTGAACGGTCACCAGTCCCAACTTGCAATCTTCTTTCTTCGGCAACTGCGCTTTCTTGCTCTTCTCTTTTAGCTTCCAAAAGCCTTGATTTAAGAACTTTCATAGCTTTATCTTTATTCTTATATTGACTACGCTCATCTTGACATTCTACCACAAGGCCCGTAGGTAAATGCGTTATTCTAATTGCGGATTCCGTTTTATTAACATGCTGGCCTCCTGCTCCACCCGCACGATATGTATCTATTTGCAAATCAGATGGATTTATTTCTATTTCAACATCTTCCGCTTCAGGCAAAACAGCAACCGTAACAGTTGATGTGTGAACGCGGCCTTGAGCCTCTGTATCAGGGACTCTTTGCACTCTGTGAACACCACTTTCAAATTTAAATCTGGAATATGCACCCTCTCCGGAAATCATAAAGCTTATTTCTTTATATCCGCCAAGCTGCGTTTCATTTGCATTCAAAATTTCTACTTTCCAATGCCTATTTTGAGCATACATATTATACATTCTAAATAAAACTCCAGAAAACAGAGCAGCTTCTTCACCGCCAGCTCCGCCCCTGATTTCTATTATAACGTTTCTGTCGTCATTCGGGTCTTTTGGTAAAAGCAAAATTTTAAGCTCTTCCGAAAACTTTTCTATTTTTTCTTTGGAAGATTCCATTTCCATTTCTGCCATTTCTTTAAATTCTTTATCTATTCCGCCTTCTTCCAGCATTTCCTTAGCTTCTTTAAGGTTTTTCTCTTCTTTTTTTAATTCCCTATATTTTTCTACAACGGGTGTTAAATTTTTAAATTCTTTCATTAATGTTTTATAAGTGTTCTGATCGGAAATAACTTCCGCATCGCAAAGTTTTTTATTTATTTCCACATATCTTTTTTCGGTAGCTTCAAGTCTTTTAAACAATTTAACTTTCCTCCAAATTTTATATTATATTTAATTCAATTATACTATAAATAAGGGTGATATATCAACC
>JAFRKM010000089.1 GCA_017431755.1 Clostridia bacterium | reverse complement strand
TTCAGCATCAAGCGGACGATATGCCATATTCTTTGTAGCATCGAACAAACAGTATTTTACACTTTTTGAAAGTGCATCTATAGCAAGGCCAAGCCAAACTGCCAGCAAGACAAAATTAATTCCAAAGATCTTTGTAGAAACATAATTTCCATAAAGAATAATTCCAAAGAAAAGACTACCAAATATTCCAAGAATTAACGCTGGAATTAAAGCACCTATCTTCCACTTTGTTTTTCTAATAATATTTTGCCCAATAACAGCAGCTAAAATAGTTAAAATACCTGTGGTTATAGAAAGTTTTCCCATTGTACTTAGATATTGATTTGGATCGGGAAAATGTATTCTCATATATGCTTGCCAAATAACTTCAAGGAAATTGATTGCAACACCATAGCACACAACAAGTGCACCAATTAACATTAAATACGGGGATTTAAAAAGAATCCTAATTCCGTCCATTATCCCAACTTTTTCTTTTTTCTTCTTTTCTTTAATTTGGCTTACGTCAAAACACCTTGGATCCTTAAGCACAAAATGATTAACATACCAAAAAAGTACTATTGCAATCAAACCACATAAAATACTAGAAATTACACAAACATAGATAGATAATTCGTGCGGCTGATTTAATTTTTTACATGTTGTAGAAATATAATTAAGCAAGAAACCAGATAATGACACTCCCACATTTCCTATTACCGCATAAAGTCCAAAAAATCTTTTAACCTCTCTTTTCATTGTCGCTCTGTAAGCAAACTGCCAAAAAAGTGAAGAAATTGCCATTGTCCCCCAAAGTTCTGAAAAAACATAGAATAATGTAATAGACCAGTTCGTGATACACGGAATTGTCCAATGAAGAAAAGATGGCCAAGAAGCTTGCATTGCTCTAACAGTAGCTTCATCCAAGTGTATATATGATCTATTTGGAAATAAAACTAACAAAAAAACTACATAAAAAGTTAAAAACGATGAAATTAATATGTAAAACGTTTTGTTGAACCCAAATTTATTAATTAAAAACGAATAAAGCATAACAAGCAAAAATGCAGCTGGCATTACAAAAAAAACTTTAATCTGAGAAAGAAGTTCCGGCCCCCCTAAAACTGCATAATATTGCACAAGTGAATTTTTAAGATCCTTTACCATAGTATAAACAAATAAAATGAAAAACATAAGTAAACTCATAGAAATGAATTTTTTCATTTCATAGCCGTGAACGGGAAATAATGCTGACCTAAGACGGCTAAACTCAGGAGGATTAGCAGAGCCCGCAGGGGGTGCATCGTTCATAAAACTTTCAATCCTTTCATGATCTCAAATTAATAGACCTGTGAAAATTTCAAAATCATTTTCACAGTCTATTTAAAAATAGTCTTACCGAACTATTATAGCAATCGTATTTAAAAATGTAAACCACAAAAAAGGGATTTGCAACAATAAAATATTAGAAATTTTTATTAAAGAATTTCGAATTTATAACCATGCTTAGAAGCATACGTTTGCATTTCAGAATCTGCTGGAGCTTTTATTTTTATATTCTCAGAACATCCTACAAAAATTTTATTTCCTAATTTAGTATTTTTTGACATAAAGATTACTTCTTTAAGCGAGCTACAATTAGAAAAAGCCATATTTTCTAATGAAGTAACTGATCCATTTATTACAATATTTTCTAATGAAGTGCATTCAAAAAAAACATTTGCACGAATTTTTTTAACTAAATCATTCATCTTTACAAATTTTAAATTTTTACAACCAGAAAAAGCAAGTTCATTTACATACAGAATATTTTTACCAAAAACCACTTCTTTTAAATTTTTACACTCAAAAAACGACATTTCCTTCAATGTTATTACACTATCCGGAATTATAACTTTTTCGCCATAATTCTGCGGGCAAACACAAAGTTCCGTTAAGTCTTTATTATAAAGTATTCCATCTAAAGATTTATAACATTTATTTTCAGGATTAACATCAATTTTTCTTAAATTAATACAACCCCAAACAAATAATTCATCAACAAAATTCAAATTTTTGCCTATGTGCATTTCAGAAACACTATTACAATTTAGAAAAGCTAAACGTCCTATCTTTTCTAAATTATCCGGAAGAACAAGTGATTTTATATTTGCACATTCACTAAAAGAACACTCATCAATACTTTTTAAACTTTTTGGAAAATTTATATTTTCAATTTCATCATGGTTTGAAAATACACCAAAATTTATTTTTACTACTCCTTCCGGAATATTTACCTCTTTGGCATATCCTTCATAACTAGTCAAATCCCCATTTTCATCTATAATAAAATCCCCTTGGCTAGTTCTTTCATTTAAAACATGTTTAGCTCCTGAAGAAAATTCATTTTTTTCAAAATCTTCACATTTACAACTAAATATTGACGCCACAAACATTAAAAAAATAGGTAAAAAAAGTTTCATTGTTTTTTTTCTCATAAATACAGCCCCCAAATATAAATATTTAATATTTCTAGGAAATATATGTTAAATTCTAACATATTAAAAACATATAAGTCAATTAAATTATTTATTAATTTTAAAATTATCCTTAAGGCCTACACTACGGTTAAAAATTAAATTATTTTCTTTACTTTTTTTATCGAGACAAAAATATCCTTTACGCATAAATTGATAAGATTCACCTGATTTAACATTTTTTAAAAATTTTTCCACTTTACAATTTTTAAGTACTTCCAAAGATTTTGGATTCAAAACTTTTATAAAATCCTCTTCTTGCTCAGGGCTTGAACTTAAAAATAAATTATCATACAAATTAATCTGCGCATTTACTGCTGTTTTTACATCAACCCAATGTATTGTACCTCTGATTTTTCGCCCATCTGCAGGATTACCGCCTTTTGATTTTGGGTCATATTCAGCATAAACCTCAATCACTTTGCCATTTTCATCTTTTTTGCAGCCTGTACATTTTACTACATATGCCGATTTTAAACGAACTTCATTACCTTCAAAAAGCCTATGATATTTTTTTGGCGGGTTTTCTGCAAAATCATCAGATTCAATATAAACTTCTCGTGAAAATGTTATTTTTCTTTTGCCGGCTGTTTCATCATTAGGATTATTTTCAATTTCTAGTTCTTCTGATTTTTCTTCAGGATAATTTGTTATAATCAGCTTTATTGGATCAAGAACCGCCATAGCACGTGTGGCTTTTAAATTTAAGTCATCTCTCAAACAATGCTCCAAAAATGAATACTCTACAGTACTAATTACTTTAGAAACACCAATTTTATCACAAAAATTTCTAATCGAAGCCGGAGTATATCCACGCCTTCTCAAACCACAAATAGTTGGAAGTCTGGGATCATCCCATCCATCTACATAACCTTCTTCAACCAATTTTCTTAATTTGCGTTTACTCATAACCGTATTATTAATATTCAGCCTAGCAAATTCAATCTGCTTAGGTTTTTTATCTGTATCAAAATTATTCACAACCCAATCATATAGCGGCCTATGATCTTCAAATTCCAACGTGCAAAGCGAATGAGTTATCCCTTCAACAATATCTTCAATGGGATGAGCATAGTCGTACATAGGGTAAATACACCATTTGTCTTTTGTTCTGTGATGGCTGGCATGATTTATTCTATAAATAACAGGGTCTCTCATATTAAAATTACCAGAAGACAAGTCTATTTTTGCTCTAAGAGTCATTTCCCCATCCGGAAATTCGCCTTTTTTCATACGCAAAAACAAATCCATGCTCTCTTCACTTGGCCTATCACGATACGGACTTACTGCCGGGGTTTTAGCATCCCCACGATTTTTTTTAACTTCTTCGGCACTAAGCTCGCAAACATAAGCTAAACCTTTTTTGATTAAACTGCAAGCGTTTTCGAACATAACATCAAAATAATCTGAAGCATAATAAAATCTTTCGCCCCAGTCAAAACCAAGCCATTTAACGTCCTCTTTTATAGAATCCACATACTCTATATCTTCTTTGGAAGGATTTGTATCATCCATTCTAAGATTGCAAAGACCATTAAATTTTTTTGCAACACCAAAATCTACACATATTGCCTTTGCGTGACCAATATGCAAATAACCATTCGGTTCAGGCGGGAAACGAGTATGAATGCTTTTAGCCAATTTTCCGTTTTGGAAAATATCTTTTTTTACAGCTTCAAAAATAAAGTTACTATCAGTACCGATTTCTTTTTTAATACCTTCACTTTCACTCATAGCCTTCCCTCCCTACAACAAATTAATGGCGTTTTCTATGCGTTTTAAAGACTCTTCTTTACCAAGTATTTCTAATATTTCAATAGCTCCTCCGGGTGTCATTTGTTTACCCGAAATTGCTATTCTCACAGGCCACATAACAGTGCCGTTTTTTAATTCTTTTTCTTTTGCATAATCCATAAACAACTCATGCAAAGAATCATAATCCCAACTTCTTAGTTTTTCAAGTTCTGTTTTAATATCAATCAAAACTGATTTAGAAATTTCTGAGTTTGTTTTGCTTTTTTTATTTGTATAAAGACTTAAATCATATTTCGCCACACGGGCAAAAAAATCTATCATATCAGGAATTTCACTAAGTTTAGAAATTCTATTTTTTAAAAGTTTTGCTATTTTAGAAGTATCACAAACACTACTATCAACTACTAAATTTATATATGGCAGGGCAAGATTTTCAAAATCTTCTTCGCTTTTTAATTTTAAATATTCGCTATTGTACCAATCCAATTTTTTATAATCAAAAACTGCAGGGGATTTGCTAATTCTTTGCGCCGAAAATTCTTTAACAAGTTCCGTTAAACTAAAAATTTCTTTATTACTATCCGGGCACCACCCTAAAAACGCTATGTAATTAATAATCGCCTCCGGAAGATAACCCATTTTTACCAAATCTTCAAAACTGACCGCACCATGGCGCTTAGAAAGCTTAGATACCGTACCATTTTCATCTTTGCCCATAATAAGCGGTAAATGAACATAAACAGGAATTTTCCAGCCTAGCGCTTTATACAAAAGATTATATTTTGGCGTAGAAGAAAGATATTCACATCCCCTTACAACGTGTGTTATACACATTTCATGGTCGTCAACCACATTTGCAAAATTATAAGTTGGAAAACCATCACTTTTAATTAAAATCTGATCTTCAAGTTCTTTATTTTCTACCACAACTTCTCCAAAAACCACATCTTTAAACGTTGTAACACCTTCTACCGGCATTTTTTGTCTTATTGTATAAGGAATATTTAGTTCTAGATTTTTTTTAATTTCCTCAGAGCTTAAGTCTCTGCATTTATCTTTATGACCCGACTCCAAATGTTCACCGCTGTTTTCTTCTTTATCACAAAAGCAATAATAAGCAGCGCCACTTTCCACAAGCTTTTTAGCATATGTTAAATAATCACCCTTACGCTCACTTTGAACATACGGGCCATAATTTCCACCAATATCTGGGCCTTCATCATGTTTTAATCCCACTGATTTTAAAGTATTATATATTACTTTCTCTGCCCCTTCAACATATCTGGCTTTATCAGTATCTTCAATTCTTAAGATAAAATCGCCACCGTTTGATTTAGCTATTAAATATTCATAAAGCGCTGTTCTTAAATTTCCAATATGCATATATCCGGTGGGGCTTGGTGCAAAACGCGTTCTAACTTTATCCACTTTATATTTCTCCTTTAAAATTTTTATTTCATCAATTTTTCTGCAACATATTTTTCTAAACATAAACCACTGTCTTTAATAAGTGGCGCATATTTTTTGCCTACATATCTGAAATGCCAAGGTTCATAAATAACTCCTGTAACATTTTGCCATTTCACCTGATATCTTTCAATAAAACCATATTTATGAGCATTATTTATAAGCCACTTGTACTCTTTGGTTGTATAAAAATTATCTTCCACACCATTAAAATCCACCGCTAAACCCGTATTATGTTCACTTGTATATGGCTTTGCAACTACTGTGGCCGCACGTTCTTCGGCTTCTGCTTGAGAAATTACCTCTTTGTTTTTTTGCCTTTCCACTTGTCTGTCAAAAAGTTTTTTCTGCAGCGCTATATCCCTATATCCCGAAGAAATCCAAAGATTAATCCCATCTTTTTTTGCATCTTCTATCATATTTTCAAGATCAGCTGAACATTGAATTGCTACTTCTTTACCTTTGCAATTTTTCGTTTTAATTTTCAAACTTTCTGAAATTGGGTTATCTTTATTAATTACTAACATTTCAAAATCACAAGAAGCATTCCAATCGGAAAAATTATAAGATTTTTTAAATCCTGATGATCCATCTCCTTCGGTTTCATCTTTATTTAGTTCTGATTCTAATTTTTCTATTTTTCCTGATTCTCTTTCAAGTTCATTTTTAGAAAGTTCATCTAAATCAGAAACATCTTTAGAATTCATCTTAGATTGTGAATTTATACCTTCTATTTCTACTTCACCGTTATTTTTATAATTACTATCTACAAATTTATAAAACATAAAAACACCAACAACAAAAGCCAAAAATATTCCACTATAAATAAACGTCCATTTCAGGCTTTTACCAGTTGATTTTTTTACAACTTTACACACTTTGAGCACTGCCTTGTCTTTTGTATTTAATCTTTTATATTCATTCATGTTAATGTCCCTCCACACTAATTATAAGCTTAAGTATACCAAATTTCGCCTGTTATTTCAACAGACTTAGGCGGTTTTAAATTGTTTTCCTGCCATTTACCCGTCTTAACTGAAATACCATTACTGTTTGCCCGAATTTTTCCGGATTCTAAACTCAAACACCCTGTGCATTCAAGTGGAATCAAACATTCATTTTTATCTTTTACTCCTATTATTCCTCCATCAATAGTTATGTTTGAATTAAAAGACCCTTTTATATTTCTAATAAATCCACCTTTAATTTTTAAATAACCATCTATATTAATTGTTGGGGTTTTACCTAATGAAAAATACTTTCCGGAAGTAACCACCACTTTAGAGTCATAAAAACTAGAATGCAAAAAACTATTTTTTGTAATATTATAGCTTGAACTATTAAGGTAAACTCCAACTTTTTCACCAACTATATTTATACCATATCCTTTAAACCCTATTCCATATCCAGTATTAACAGATACATTATCATTTAAAATTAAAATACTTTTACTGTGCATTTCAAAACAGTCTAAAGAACTACACAAAGAAAATGGTTTTCTTATATTGTCTATACAAATGCTGTCTGCAAAAATTACGAAAGCGTTTTCTTGTAAAATAAATTTTACATGCGTAAATTTTGCTTCTCCACGTATACATAGAGGCCTATCAATCACTAGCTTACTTTCAAACTTAATTTCTTCGCAATCGGCAATTATTGTCCCAACTTTTTTGTTACTAAGTGCTTTTATAAACTCTTTTTTGTTTTTTACTGTTCTTATTTCGCTTTTTATTATTTTTTTGTAGTTTTCATTATTTTTTAAAGATTTTAAAAGATAAGAGTAATTATTTATTTTTACCTTTTCGGAATAATCCAAACTTTCGTAAAGCTTGGCTACTCTATTCACAGAAAAACTAATATCTCGCCAAGGATAATCAGGAATATTATTTATAAACCTAGAAACTTTAAACCCATCAATATGCGTTAAATCTAGATCACATTTTTTCAAACTTAAAAAATCAATTTTTTTAAAATTTTTACTTTTTTTATCCCACAAAAAAGAGCTAAATTTCAGTACATTATCATCAACTTCCACCTCAGAATAAACAGGGCCGTTTAGTTTAATCATAGCATCATATGGAAAAGAAACAGGAAATTTCTGCATATAATTCTTAACACCAGAAGTACCCGGGGTTATATACACTGTTCCTTCTGGGTTAAAATAAGTTTTAATCACAGTTTTTCCTTCTTCATTTTTTGTTTTTTCTGAAAAAATTTTCTTATCATAAGCCAACATTGGAGTTCTTACGTAAACATGGTCGTGCCCACCAAAAACCAAATCTATTTTCCCCTCATAAGCTAAATTTATAATTTGTTTGCCTATAGCTTTAACATCTGGGTCATTATGATGCGGACCATTGGAATACGGAGTTTTATGAGTAAGAAGTATTTTCCAAGGAGTCTTTGCTTTTTTTGCAGTATTTAACGCCCATCTATATTGCCTGGAATCAAGCGTTCCTTCCCTACCCATATTTGTATTTAAAACTATAAAAGTAATATTATTATAAACAAATGAATAATATGCCCCTGAATCCGTATTTTGATTTGGGAAATCCATAAAATTAAAGTGTGATAACACAGAATTTTCTATTCCGTTTTTGTAGGATAAAGCATTAACACGCGCTTCATGATTACCGCTTAAAGGAATAACTGCATTTTCAGCCCAAACCTTAGAATCTAAAATCCAGCGCCAAAATTCTTCATTATTTCCATCATCAACAAAATCTCCCAAATGAACTATAAAGTCACTATCCGGCGTGTTTTTCACCGCTGATTCAAGCATTTCTAAAAACACATCATAATCGCTTTTTACCATACCTTGAGAATCTGATAAAATCAGAAATTTTGATCTATTTGAAAAGCTTTTAATTTTAAGTTTAAAAACCTCTGTGCTATCATTATTTTCTGAAATCACTCTATAATATAATGTTCCTGGATTTAAATTTTTAATAGTGCAAGAATATTTAAAAAATTGCTTTACTTTAAATTTAGACACCAAACCAAAGTTCAAAACAGGAATAAGTTTTAAACTTTTACTTGGGTTTACATTTAATTTTATACTGTTATTAAAATCTTTATTGTATGAATACTCTAAATAGCTATTTTTCTCCAAATATTTAGTGTACCATCTGAATCTTCTTTCGCTAAGAGCATCATTCCCAAGGGACACAGTAAAATTAAATGGCTTGTTTTCATCATTTGCACTTTCTTCTAAAATACTATTTTCATCACTTAAAAAGTTTGAAAACATTTCTAAAATAACTTCACTTGCACCTCTTATAAAACTTGGGCTTACATAACTTTTTGCAAAATTATAAATTATTTTTTTAACATCTATATTAAAAAGTTTAATCATTTTAGAAATTTGTCCACGATTAGTTTTTTTATTAAGAAATGTCCTAATAAGGTAAGAATCAAAAGTAACTTTAAAATTAATAAATATGTTTTCGCTTACCTCTGAAATCAGTTCAGAAATATACTCAGCTAAAAATTCAATCCATTTTTTAATAAACTTACCCTTTTTTATATTTTCAAAAGCACCGGTTAGCCATGCTGGCTTTTCTTCGAAAGATTCATAATAATTAGCAAGTATAAACACTGCTAAATCATACAGATTCTTCTGCTCTGAGGTTTTCGGTTTATAAATTTCCGTCTCGGAAAGATTAAATATTATATCATCTATTTCACTAATAATATAATCGCTATTTTTTATATACTTTTCTTCAATTTGGTCTAAAATATCATCAAAAGATTTTAAAATCTGATCATCAGTAATCGTTATTTTTTTAATAAGAAATCGTAAAACACCACATGGTTCTACTTGTATACCATCAAAACGATACTGAATATAAACTCTTCCAAGGCCCTTACCAAGTCCCACAGCACGCCTTTTGGATAGCTGATTTTTTATTTTTTCAAGCACAAAATTATTAATATCTATTCCAGGCAAAAACTCACCAAGAATCTTTTTAATTCCATTTTTTTTCAGTTTATTTAAAAACGGCATTACAGACGAAATAACAATTTCGCTTATTTTTCCACCTTTATAATTTTTTTTTAGTTCTTTATCCATTTTGCGTATCCTCTAAAATAAATTTATTTTCTAAAATTTTTTAGCATTTCAATTTCTTTGGCATATCCGCTAAGAGATTCCTGAGGCGTTTCAAGAATAAAAACAAGATCTTTAAATTTACTATGATTAATAATTTTTTCTATTGCTTTTATGCCAATATTTCCTTTACCTATCATTTCATGCCTATCTTTTTTGCTTCCAAGAATGTTTTTACTATCGTTCAAATGAATAACATACAAACGATCAAATCCTATTACTTTATCAAACTCTTCTATAACTCCTTCAAGATTAGAAACAATATCATATCCACCATCAAAAATATGACAAGTATCCAAACAAACCCCAATTTTTTCTTTTATATTAATATTATCAATTATTTTTCTGAGCTCTTCAAATTTGCCACCTATTTCGCTACCTTTTCCTGCCATAGTTTCCAACAAAATAGTGGTTTTTTGCTCTGGAGTAATAATTTCGTTAAGCGCATTACAAATTTGCTTTATCCCTATTTCCACTCCTTGACCTGTATGGCTACCAGGATGAAAATTATAAAAACTGCCAGGTATTAAATCTGTACGAGTTATATCATCTTTAAAAACGCTTTTTGAAAAATTTCTAATATTCTCCTTAGCTGAACATAAATTTAGTGTATATGGACAATGAGCTACAATTGGTGCAAAATTTTCTTCTTTATAAATTTTAAAAAATTCACTTATATCTTCCTTATCAATCGGCTTAGCCACACAACCCCTGGGATTCCTTGTAAAATACTGAAAAGTATTTGCACCTATCTTTTTGGCAGTAAGCGCCATAGCTTTAAATCCATCTGCAGAAGATAAATGACATCCTATATTTAACACCAAATCACCTCTTTATAAATTATTGTTCTGCCGGTTTTTCAAAATTATGTATATAAGAAAGCGCATAACCAAGCATAATCCAAAAGAATCCAACCATAAAAGTAACATCAAATAAAATAGCTTTTTCAAATATACAATACCCACAATACGCTACTAAGGCAGAAAAAATTCTAACAAAAACACCATAATATGGCTTATTAAAACAAACAAACAAATGTTTGCAAATATCCACAGCTACCACAAAAGAGAACAAACCAAAAATAGCCATCCCCACTATACCGTAACAGACCAGAATAGTCAAATAAGCATTATGAAGATCTAAGTTTATAAGCCCGCCCTCAATATATTTTTTACCATAAGACGTAAGGCTAGCTCTACCCACTCCAAAAATAGGATGATGTTTAAACACCTTAAAACCTTGTTTAAAAAGCAAGATTCTGCCACTACTTACGTCATATGATTCATGCCTTCCAATAGTAAAATCAGAAATTTTTTCACCGTTTTTAGAATCAAATTTTTTTTCTGGCAATTCCCTCATAATATCGCCTTTAAAATTTTCAAAGTTATATTTAAATAATTGTTCTTGATTATATACACCGGTTATAAAGTCACCAATATATTTTTGACACGTATCTCTAAATGCAAATGAAACGGACATAACAACCATGCAAACACTAAGAGTAACAACTACGCTTTTAATAAATTTTATTAAATGAAATGATTCCCTTTTAAAAAATAAATTGCAAAAAACCTTTATGGTAACATAAATAATCAAAAACAAAAATGAAGCATTGGAATCAGATAAAAACAAGCATACACAACTAATAAACACAGCTAATAACAAAACTAAACCATTTAAATATTTATCTTTATATTTATTTTTAATGTATTCAGTAGATAAAATATCAGCAGCAACAACACATTCAATCATAGAAAAAGCAAGTATATTCGAATTGCTGTATATTCCAATTAACCTATTTTTATAAATTCCAATATAATATCCAAAAATATAGGTTTCATTTTTTAAAAAAACAAAACAAAGCGATAAAAATCCACATATAAGCCCAAACCACACAAAAAACTTAAGTAAAAAAACCATTTCTTCTTCGGCTTTTTTGTGTGGCGTTTCAGTATACATTCCGTAAAACATAAAAAAATAAGAAGCATTTATATAAACAAGAGCTATATTAGGTACAAACCATATGCTAAAATTAACCACAGCTGTAATACACATTGACAAAAGAAACGTAAATATAAGATATCTATGGTCTATTTTTAAAAATCTACGAGTTTTGTAAAAATTATTTATAAATATAAAAAATCCCCACAAAACCACCAGACATTTAATCGCACCCATAAAAAGGTCAATAAACGCCAACATTTCAAGCGACATTACAACTATTAGCATTATTCTAAAAAAAGAAGTATCTAATCGCCTCTGTTTAAGCTCAGATTTTAAGCAAAACAAAACAGTGTCCTCCAAAAAATTATATATTTTCCTTAACTTTTGAAATAATATATTCTACGTCTTCATCAGAAAGAAGCGTATGAAGCGGCAAAGTCACTTCATTTTTGTACATATCAAAAGCATTTGGATAATCTTTTATGTCAAAACCTAGATTTTTATACGCTGTAAGAAGTGGTAATGATTGATAATGCACATTTGTAGGCACGCCGACTTTTGCCATCTTTTCAATGAATTCGTTTCTTTCTTCCAAGCTCTTTCCAAGAAGCCTTGTGATATAAAGATGGCAACTCGATAAATTATCACCTGAAATGTGGTTTAAATGCTGAATATTCATATCTTTTAGACCGCTATCGTACATTTTTACAATGTCTCTGCGCCTTTTTAATAAGCCATCGTATCTTTCTAGCTGCGAAAGGCCAAGTGCTGCTAAAATATCCGTCATATTGCATTTATACGCCGGCCAAATTATATCATATTTCCAAGCTCCGAGTTTAGTCTTCGCAAGAGCATCTTTATTCTGCCCATGAAGCGACAAAAGCATATAAGCTTTGTATATTTCTTCGCTGTCAATACCTTCTATTTGCTTCCATGTTACCGCTCCGCCTTCGGCCGTTGTAAGATTCTTAACGGCATGAAACGAAAAACATGTAAAATCCGCAACACTTCCCGATTTTTTACCACGTTGTTCCGCGCCAAAAGAATGTGCTCCATCCGCCAAAACAATAACTCTACCGATACTTTCTTGAATTTTATTGTTTGGCTTAAAAATAGCTTTTTTGCTGTTTACTATTTCAAATATTTTTTCATAGTCGCACATCACGCCACCTAAATCTACAGGAATAATGGCTTTTGTTTTTGGTGTGATGACATCTGCTAATTTTTCGTAATCCATTTCAAAAGAATTTTCCCCAGTATCTACCAAAACAGGCGTTGCTCCAACATGACAAATCACGCTGCACGAAGCCGTATATGTGTACGCACATGTTATAACTTCATCACCAGGGCCTATTCCAAGAAGCCTTAAAGTAAGCTCTAAACACGCTGTGGCAGAATTAAGAGCTGCAGCTCTTTTTGTACCACAATATTCAGCTATTTTATTTTCAAAAAGTTTTGTTTTAGGGCCGGTGGTTATCCAGCCTGATTTTAAAGTTTCCACCACGCTTTGTATATCATCTTCTGAAATATCCGGCGGTGAAAATTTAATTATACGCTCCATTTAAAAAGTCTCCTTATTTTTATTTTTTTATCACTGCAATAATTGTTTTAATCATTATTTTTATATCGTAAATAAGTCCAAAATTTTTTATATATTCCAAATTATACGTCATTTTTTGCGGCAAAATTTCATTTACATAAGTTTCATCTGGATTTTTTGAACCTTTAAGAAATTCAGCTTCGTCTTTATAAAGTATGCTAGCAGAAGAAGTTACCCCGGCAGGTAAAAGAAGTGTTGCCATCATCTCAGGTGTATAATGTTTAACATACTTTGGCACTTCCGGACGAGTCCCTACAAAAGAAAGGTCGCCTTTAATTATATTAAATATCTGCGGAAATTCATCTATTCTAAATTTTCTAAGCCATTTTCCACTTTTGGTAATTCTATTGTCTCCATCTGTAGTTACCTGAGTACCCAATTTCTCTGCATTTTCTACCATTGTTCTAAATTTATAAACATAAAATATTTTCCCGTACCTAGTTACTCTTTTTTGCTTAAAAATAACCTTTCCAGGGCTATCAAATTTGATTATAAAATAAACAACAGCCATAAACGGAAGCATTAAAGCCGCTAAGATTATAGAAAATATTAGGTCAAAACATCTTTTTAAAAAAATTTGAGTTTTTTTGCGCCTTAAAATTTTATGATATTTCATTACTTCCTTATTTTTCATAAATTCCGGCATATCTTTCCATTTTCTTAAAATAATAAATCACACCTTAAATAAAAATTTAAAAATTATAACTATTACAAGTATATTATACTACATTTTTAATAATTGTGAATATATTTGAAAAACATCGACAAAATAAAAGTATACAAAACAAAAAGGAATGATAAAAATCTATGACAATAGCACTTATTCGAACGGTTATACTTTATCTTTTAATTATTTTCGGAATAAAAATCATGGGGAAACGGCAAATAAGCGATTTGCAAACCTCCGAACTGGTTATAACAATTTTAATATCAAATATTGCCGCCGTACCGATGCAAGATTCTGCACAACCGCTCCTTTCCAGCGTTATACCAATTATATCTTTGATATGCTACGAAATTTTAGTTTCATTTTTCATGCTAAAAAACGCAAAAATAAGAGAATTAATATGCGGCAAACCGATAGTTTTAATAAAAGAAGGAAAAGTACAGCAATCAGCACTTAAAAACCTTAGAATTTCTTGCGAAGATTTATTCGAACAGCTAAGACAAGCAGACGTCTTTTCCCTGGATGACGTTTGGTTTGCAATTATGGAAACAAACGGCCAACTAAGTGTTCTTAAAAAACCCGAAAAACAGCCCCCTGATGCGGCTATGTTAAAAATAGAAACCACTCCCGCTACAATAGATACCATTGTGGTGAGTGACGGCATAATTTCAGAACATTCTCTTAAAGTTTGCAATCTTGATCAAACTTGGCTAAATAGCACCATAAAAGAACAAAACATAAAACTGAAAGATATTTTTATAATGACCGCAAACAAAAACAAAAAATTTAGAATAATAAGAAAGGAAAAAAATCAATGAAAAAAGTGTTTTGGGCTGCAGTTTTAGCTGTTTTTTCAGTAATATCTTGCGTATTTCTTATGTTTTATATAATAAACGTTTCTGATAAAGCTATGGAATCTGTAAAAAATATACAGCAAGATTTTTCAGCTTCAAATTTTAAATCGGCATCCAAAAAAGCCGATGATTTAAATAATTTTTGGGAAGAAAATCAAAACATAATGTCAATAATAGTTCATCACGAAATGCTGGAAGAAATAGAAGAGTCTATTGCACTGATAAAAACTTCAATTGATACTTCAGAAAATTCAAAAAACGATAATTTCTGGATGGAAAGCAATAAAGCCACAATATATTTGAAAAATTTAAGAGAAGTGGAAATACCAACCTTAGGAAATATTTTATAGTATTAATATTTTAGTAATTCTTTGGTATAAATTTCAACCCTTGCTAAACTCAGCAAGGGTTTTTATTTTATTATATTGACATTTAGGTATGGTAAATAGTATAATTTTAATGCAATTATTTATTTAAATTAAACATAAATTAATTTTAGAAGGAGTATACAATGAAAACAAAAAAATTTTTATCAGCAATCATTGTTTTTATCATAATATCATCCCCAATTTCAAAAGCCACTCGCCATTCCTGCAATATTTTCAATGAAAATATTCGCCCACTTCGTGTGGAAGACTGCTTTGAAAAATCAGAAATCGATAACATAAGAAAATTAGTAAAATGCATAAGAAGAGACATCCAGTATATCGGTGATATCAATAAAGTTAAAAATGACTATTATAACTACTTCAAACAGCATTTATTTAACAATGAAAAAGACGAAGAAAAAATTCAAGATATATTTACATTTTTCTTCAGTTATACTATAGTAGAGCTTATTTCAATTGAGCTAAAAAGTGAACCAATTGATTTTTTACTGCTAAAGAATATGTTACAATATTTAAAAAGTGAAGATATGCACTTTTTATTTCATGCATATATCATAGCAAATTCTCGCCCTTTTTTTTCTCAAACGCAAATTTATGTCAACCACGCGATTGAGACACTAGCTAAAAAAGGCAATGAAAAACCAGTAAATACTATGGAAGATTTAATACATAAAATAACTAGAAAATATTCAAATGATCAAAAAATGTTAGATAAATTAAAAAGCATATATGATGAGCATTTATCAAACCTTAAAAATTTTTGTGAAGAAAATTTAAATTATACGCAGCCTTTACAAAAAGATATACTATTAACTACTTTAAAAATCATTTCCAATTATAAAAAAATAGAAATCACAAATAACCCTATTGACCTATATAATAATTATTTCAAAAAAGCACACTCAACAGCAAACCCCCGCTAAAAATTAGCGAGGGCTTTTTTATGCTTTATTTACGCTTCCCATTACATTTGTAATTTTGTGCTTTACCACTTCTTTTATAGCTTCTCTTGCAGGAGTTAAATATTTCCTTGGGTCAAAATTAGATGGATTTTCTGCTAAATTTTTTCTAATTGCAGCCGTCATGGCAAGTCTTAAATCTGAATCGACATTAATCTTACACACAGCTTTCTTTGCCGCCTCTTTTAGCATATCTTCAGGAATTCCAATAGCTTCTTTAATATCTCCACCAAAACTGTTAATCTCACTTATATACTTTTGAATTACACTTGAAGCTCCGTGAAGAACTATTGGAAAATCGGGTAATCTACGCTCTATTTCTTCCAAAATATCAAACCTAAGTTTTGGATTCTGCCCGGGTTTAAATTTATAAGCCCCGTGACTCGTACCAATAGCAACAGCAAGCGAATCTACACCCGTTTTATTCACAAAATCTTCCACTTCTTCAGGATTCGTATAAAAAGATTTTTCTTCCGAAACATTAAGTTTATCTTCTACTCCTGCTAAACTGCCAAGTTCGCCTTCAACGGAAACGTCGTATTTATGGGCATAATCCACTACCTTTTTAGTAAGCTCAATATTAGCATTATAATTAAGCGAAGAACCATCTATCATAACAGATGTAAATCCACTATCAATACAGTTTTTACAAAGTTCAAACGTATCACCATGGTCCAAATGCAGCGCTATCGGAATACTTGATTCTTCACAAGCCGCTTCCACAAGCTTTCTCATATATGTAGCACCTGCGTACTTTCTGGCACCAGATGACGCTTGTAAAATTACCGGTGATTTAAGTTCCTCGGCTGCGGAAACTATTCCTTGAATTATTTCCATATTATTAACGTTAAATGCACCAACGGCATATTTCCCACTGTAAGCTTTTTTTAGCATTTCTAAAGTATTTACCGGGTTCATAAATATTACACCTCATATTTTAATTTATATATTTATTTCATTATACTATAAATTCAAAAATATAATAACCCTTAAAATTCAAATCAATTGACTATTTTAAAAATTTTTTATATAATAATTTTACAAAGTAATGTAAGTTGCTACTGTGGCTCAGTTGGTAGAGCAGCTGATTCGTAATCAGCAGGTCGGCGGTTCGAGTCCGCCCAGTAGCTCCATTTTTTTAATAGAAGTTTTCTGTAAATAAGGAGTGATTTACATGAAAAAAGGTGTAATTTATGTTTTAACCAACCCGTCATTTCCGGAATACGTAAAAATTGGCTACGCTGATAATTTAGAATACAGATTAAGGCAATTAAATAAAAGCGAGTGCTTGCCGTTTGCGTTCAGGGCGTACTGCGTGTATGAAGTCGAGGGCAGACTCAGGGACAAAGACGTACATAATTTAATTGATAAATTAAATCCTGGTTTACGTGCAATAGAAACCTTTGACGGCAAACCGCGAATAAGAGAATTCTATAATATTACAGCCGAAGATGCTTACGAAATTTTGTATAGTATTGCTTCAATAAGCAGCACAACCGACAAGCTTAAAAAAATTGCTCCGGAAGGGCACAAAATCATAGATGAATACACGGCGGAGGAATTCCAAAATTCAGGCGCTGTCCAATACACAGAGCAAGATCATATTTCTCACGGTTCAGAAACCACAAAAAGACTTTATGTACTGCTAAGAGATAGAATATTACTTTTTGGCAACATTAGTATTGAACCTAAAACACTAGATATTGCTTTTAAAACTAGTACAAATATATGCGATATTGAAATACAAAAAAGCACATTAAAAATATACATTAATTTACCAAGTGAAAAACTTAAAGACCCTTACAAATTCGCTAAAGATATCTCAAAAATAGGTCATTGGGGTAATGGAGACTACGTAGTTTATTTAAACGACGAAGATATGCTGGATTATGTTTTGGATTTAATAAAACAATCTTACGATGACAAAGAAAACAACATGTAAAACTTCCTTTTATAGCAACTTAAAAGCGGCTTAAATGCCGCTTTTTAAAATAAATATTTATATCGCCTTCTAACAAAATAAGAAAAAACGATTTACAATCAGCTTTTATTACTTAAAATAGATGAAATAAATCATTTATTTTCATCATCATTCATCCCTTTTTTTATACCTTTTGCAATTTCACCAACAGCATTTCCAATTGTTGGAGCCACTTCATCTATACCTTCTTTAGCAACAGGCATAACTTGTTGAACTGAAAAAGCAAGTATATGTCTTCTCATTGCTATTTTAAAAATACTAATTGAACCCCCAATAGAAACCAAGCATATAAATACACCTAACATTATTGACCCTATATTAATAAATTTTGTTAATCCTTCATTAAAAAACTCTGTTGGCTCCGTATTAATAAATTTTCCACTATGATTTTCCACACTGTTTTTAGCATCACAATACTCTTTTGTTAATGGATTATTTTTATATTCATCAAACTTATAATTTGGGAAGCTAGGATCTAGTACTTTTGTAATGATCTTTAAATCATACTCTTCACCATCAGAATATTTGGCAAATTCGTTATATTTAATACCTTTAGATTCTAGTTCACTTTTTTTAACCTCAAGTGAATTTTTTAAAGTATCAACTTTCAAAGTATCACTTTTTAAAGTGTCTGGTTCTACAATACCTTTATATCCTTTATGTATCAAAAATCCACCTAAACCTAAACCAATAATTAAAACCAAAATTCCAGCTAAAATCAAAAATCTTACACCCATTTTATATTTTTTCTCATTTAAATACTTATTTTCTGCCATAAAAACACCCTCCTTTAATCTTAAATAGCATCATAGTTAATAATATCATATTTTGACATTTTTTTCAATACTAATTTTTATATTATCACAAATTTAAAAAACATAAAACATGATTTTAAAAAAATTAGTTATATATTAATAGTTTTAAATTATATTATCTTTCTTTTTAAAGCAAATATCCATATTCGCCAAAATCAGATTTAGAAACTATTTTTCCTTGTTTTTTTATTTCGTACTCAAGGCTTTTTATTATATGTTCCATTTTTACTTCGTTTGATTCGGAAGCCGCAATAAAACTGGATGTAATAACAATATTTTTTATACTACCCCCCGAAACTTCAAAATGTCTAGCAAGAAAATCAAAATCAACGTCTTCTGAGATAGGCGTTTCTTTCGGATACATTTTTTGCCATATTTCTTTTCGAAGCTTTGCATCTGGAAGCGTAAAATGCACTACATAATTTATTCTTCTGAAAAATGCTTTATCAATATTTCCAATAAAGTTTGTGGTCATAATTGTAACTCCATTGTATTCTTCCATTTTTTGAAGAAGATAAGAAGTTTCCACGTTGGCATTTTTGTCGTGTGAATCCTTAACTTCTGTTCTTTTACCAAAAATAGCGTCCGTTTCATCAAAAAGGAGTATTACATTACTTTTTTTCGCACTTTCAAATATTTCTCCTAAATTTTTCTCTGTTTCTCCTATGTATTTAGAAACAACTTTAGAAAGGTCAACTCTGTATATTTCAAGCCCAAGTTCATTTGCCACAACCTGAGCTGCCATAGTTTTACCTGTACCTGAAGGCCCGGAAAACAGCATGCTAAGGCCTCTGCCGTATAATACTTTTTTGTCCATTCCCCATTTATCATAAACTATATTTTTGTATTTTATTTGATTACAAGCACGAATAATCAGCTTCTTTTGTTCCTCCGGCAGAACAAGCTCGTCCCACGTATGTTTTTTCTTAATAAGTATAGCTTTATCGGATATTCTATCCGCTACCTGTTCATATGCACATTTACATATAATTTCTTTGCTAATAGTATCCGTTTTCTTCCAAGCTCTAATATTTTCCGCATCTACACATGTATTTATTATCTGCAAAGGAGTAAATTCAAATTTATTAGAAATTTCATTTACATCTACAGTTTTATCAATATTTAAATTAGAAAAAGCGTTTTCCCATATTTTAAAACTTTCTTCTAAACTTAAATCTTCAACCTCTACACTTAAACATTTTCCGCAAGAAAAGCTTTCTTTTAAGTCAAATTTATTTTCTGATATAACAAAAACTATCTTTGAATACTTTGTAGCAACGTTTAGTATAAAACTTTTGTAATAATCTAGAACTTCTTTCTCAAATTTATCGCAGCCACAAAAAGAAATATAAAATTTATTACAAAGGGCAAAGCGCATAGCAGACATTAAATTGTTGTAATTATCTTTGTTCATATCTTTAAATCCAGCCAGATTTACTTCTAAAAGCCCTTTTTTAAGAATTTCACAAATTCGCTTTGCCAGTGTTTTTTTACCTATACCTTTTTCTCCATACAAAAAATATAAAATATTTTCATTACCCGAAAAATCATTTGAAAAATCTGCAAATCTACGGGCTAAATCCTCTCTAATTATAAGTTTTTTTTCAACCTCAGGCACCTTAAAATAAGAAAAATTTTTCTTATCAAAATTATCTATAGAATTTCCAACAATACTTTTAAAAATATAGTCGTCAATCTCCAGTTCACCTTCTTTAAAACAAAGAGAACTGAGTTTTTCTTTTAGGCACACCATTATATCATAAAAATTTTCAATGTCGTAAATTTCTTTTTTAAAAAAATATATTTTGATTAAATCTTCATAAGTAAAATCAAAGCTATCTCCGCCTAAAATATCGGAATATTTTTTAAGATTCAATGGACTAAAACGTTTAATTAAAACCACCATTAAACAAAACCATTCAAGGTCTGAAAAAATAAAAGTCTCTTTAATATATTTTCCTGCAAAAAAATCTTCTTTAGAACATTCCAATCTTGATTTTACATAAAAATTTGCTTTTGCAATAGCATTTAAAGCATCATTTTTAAAATTTTCAAAATTTTTCTTTTTATCTGCTTCCAAATAATAATCCAAAGTTAAAAAAACCACATTCATTTCATCAATCAAGTAGTCTTTGTAACTTTCATAGGATTCAAATATCATTTTTTTTGAAAAAAAATTTTTTAAAATTTTATTCATAATATATTCCTTTAAAAAATTATTTTACCATAACTTTAGTTATTCCGGGATTCATAATAGAAATCACTCCGCCGTAATTGCAAATAAGTTTGCAACTATTATTAAGCGCTGGCACATTACCAACAAGAACTGTTGGAGATCCTGGCATCCATGGTGCAGCAGTATTAGGAATACACGGTGCTTGTGGCATAACAGGCGGTTTAACACCGGGATTGCCTAGGGATTTACACATCCCAAAAGGCAAAATATTAACCATAGGTTTGTTATCTTGAATTGTGGCAATAGGTTTATTTTCTGCAAAAGCTTTCTTTTGAGGCAAAATCATAAGCGGTGCGGGTGTTAATCCCATTGTACACATACACTGTGCACCCATTCCAACCAAAATTCCCATAACTTTTTTGCTCCCTTTTTAATTAATTTTTATTAGCTTTTTTTCTAAGGCCTGCTTTTAAATAAATAACCTTATCTGACTCTGACAAACTAGTAAGGTCTGCCGAAAATTTAGAGGAAAGTCCATCCGGTGCAATAATTTCAAAATCAACATTACTTTCCGTCATAAACTGGCTAATAATCGGCATTGTAATTCTACCTAAAGAATCTGTTTTTAAATTCCAAAATGGATAGACTTTTCCACCAGGTTCTATATCGTTTTCAAGAGGATTTTTAAGAGTATACACTTTCTTTTCATTATCATATCCCCAAATAAAAAATTCATTTTTTTGCTTTTTAAATTCATAAATATAATTTTGACCAATAAGCGATGGCATCATATCTAAATTAAGTTTTAATTCATCTGTGCCGGCCTGTGCTGCTTCTATAACTTTCATAAATTTAGCTTCGTTTTTAAGCACAAGTTTTACTTCCGTATCTTTTAACCTTTCTTTTTTATGAGAAACAGTTATCTCAAACTTTGTTAAATGAGTTAGACTTTCATTATCCACACTATAAGACATATCATAATTATGCACCTGCGTTTCATTTTCTCGCAAAGTAACATTAAAATTAAGATCGATATATCCTTTGGCACTAATGCTTATTTCATAATCCATAGGATAAAGATTAGAAAAAACATAATACCCGTCTTTTTTTCTTGTATACGGATTTTGCTTGCCGTTACACAAAATAACAGCATTTGTAATTGGCATTTTAGAATAAATATCTTTAAGCATAAACACCAGCGCTGCCCTATGAATTACACGCATACTCTAACCCACCTTTTAAATATATATAATACCTAATATTATTTAAGATTCACCAACTTAGGGGTTAAATCATTATTTAAAACATCCATTAATTCTACAAATTTTTTTTCATATCTATTACCCCTACCAAACATTTCTACTGTTATTTTTACTAATGGCTCAATCTTATTCACAGGTATACACCTAAGCTCTTGCTCTAATGATTTCAGTTTTTTGTTTTTTATATACTTATAAACACAAGCTAAAAATTTGTCTTTATTACATTTCATTATTAAATCATAAATATCTTTGTAGTCATTAAAAATTTTTTGAAGACCTTTGTTATAAAAATTATTTTCTCCATACAGCCAGTTTTGCACTTCTTCTATCTTCAAATAATAGTCCTTATTTGTGTTTAATTCTAAATCACTTTTCAATATTATTTCTTCTAATTTTTTTATACTAGTATCAATATTCTTTAATTGTGATTTTATATTCGAAATTAACCTAATAATGCCCATCTGTTCCTTTTGTGTAACATTTTTATTTTTTAAAACAAATTCCAAATAATTTTTGTAAACTTTAAAATCTTTCAAAAAAAGGCTTCCAGAATTTACAAAAACTTTAAAATTTTTTTCATATTCATTAAAACTATCAGATCTACCTTTTTTTGAATAATTTTCTTTAAAATAATTTAAATAATTGATATATCGCTTATATATTTCTTTCGTAAAAATAATATGGTAACCTTTATCTTTTTTAATATTGTCAATATCATCCCTAATATCTTCACCTTTTTTCATTTTATGGTATAAACCACTTTTTCCTTCATAGCTCCAAGTTTGCCTCATGCGTTCGTATTGACTATAAATATTCATTTCATCATTTATTTTATCAACATCCACTTCCATGAATCTATCCATAAGCTTCTTTTCATTGCTGTTTTTAAAAATATCAGTTACTCCCATTGTTTTTTTCTCCTAAAATTTAAATTATTCCCCTGATTTAAAGGTTATTTCTTCAGTATCACCTTCGCCTTCACTAGTTTCTTCATCCGCAGGTAACTCTTCTTCATCATAGCTTTTATCTGAATCTTCATCTAAATCTTCATTAGCTAATTCTTCGTCATAGGAAAAATCATCATTATCGCTACTGGTTTCTTCACTATCACCCATATCTTCATCTTCATTCATTTCTTCGTCTCCACCCATGCCGTCTTCATTACTTGTTTCATCACTTTCTCCGAAACTATCTTCATCATCACCAAAACTATCGTCCCCAAAGCTGTCTTCATCTTCATCTTCGTCCTCATCAGGTCGACTAGTATATTCATCATCAATATCTTCTTCTTTAATAAAAGTTGCAAATTCAAGAACTTTTTTATGCTTATATTGATGGCTATCCAAATGAATAGTTTCAACTCTCTTTTTGGGTTTATGCATTTTTTCAGAATCTATTGCTATTGGTCCAATAACGTAAAACACAGATAATTTATATGATTCACCAAACATAGTCCAAACTTTAACTTTTTCTTCCATATTAAGCGGAAGCATAGAAACCGGAACAGTTTCTATCGGTGCACCAACATTGCTTGGCATATATCTTGCAGGAATAGTTGGATTATCTTTAAAAACCTGGATTATCTTTCCAATAATTTTAGCTTCGTCTAGTGCTTTAGATTCTAACTCAGCTTTACTATTTACAGAAATCACATAATAAAGCTCCATCATTGCTGGCGGGTCAGCCACAGTCCCATCAGCCATAGGTACAGGATCTTGTCCACGACCACTAGTATCTTCTTTTATATCGTACGGATGAATCCCTACAATATAATCACCACGTTCTTTTGGATCGCAAATTCCTATACTTTCTGCTTTATCAACAACATCAGGAACAAGTTTATCTCTTAGCAAACTGATTAATCCTTTACCTATATCGGCAATTATAGTATATTTAGCCATTTATTTTATTCCTCCAATTTTAATCTTTATGAATTTGATTTGGAACAGAAGGATTTTTAAGTTGTACAAGATTATAATAAAGAACTAAAAACTCACTATCCGCAACATATTTATAAGATATATCATTACATTCGGCAAAAAACTCTGCTGACATATAAATAACATCATTATAATTAAGAATCGGAACAGGAATATTCCTTGGCTCATCATTTAAATACGCTTGATTTTTACCACTTTCAATTTCTAAAGTCTTACCAGGAGATGTAATAACCATTGTCGCGTTATTATACATATATTCTATATCTGAATCTATATATTGATATAAATCCTCAACAGCAACTAAAATATGTCCATCGTACATAATAGGAGCATGTTTCATTGTAAAGTATCCACCCAAAAATACAACCTGCTCTGGTAACACAGAAAATGCCTTGTTTCCGGTTTTTGAAAAATCGTCTGAGTCATCAACTAACTTAGTGTACTCGGCTGGAATATAATTTTGTTTTTCATAAGATTCAAGTATCGTAATTGCAACAGAAATTGTATTTTTAGCTAAATCAAGTCTTTCGTTATCAATCATATCATCTTCTATAAGTTTACTTAAAAATAAAATATCCAAAAGACTTCTTTGTTGAACAGTAAAGGAGGAAATATCTTTTAAATCAAAAACAGTTTCAACTTCACTCATAAGCTCTTGCAAATTTTTCACTTTTTCTTCATCTAAAGATTCCAGTATAAAAAGGCACTCATCTGAAACTGCACCACGTAAATCTTCCACTATAGTAGAAACGGAAAGAATTTTAGTAACTTGGGTATCTACATCTGCAATAGAAGAGTTCTTCTTTTTCATGGCACTTATTAAACCATTTACACTGTCTAATTCTTTTTGAAGTTCATATTTTTTCTTCATATTTGTAGCATATTCTTGAAGTTTAGAATTACCGGAAAGTTGCGCACGGTAAATAATTTCATCAAGTTTTTCCAGTATATTGTCAATATTGCCAGAAACTTTCAAATCTTCCACAATTTTGTCTATCTCAGTATCCTCAAGATTATTTTGTGCAGACCCATTACCGTCTGAAGTTTTACTATTATTAGTACTGCTATTTGTAGAAGAACTGTCTATAGCTTCAGTAATGGTATACACAGTTAAAATTACTGTAGCAAATATGATAGTTACAAACAAAATGTTTTTACTTAGCTTATAGAAAAAATTTTTTATCTTATTCATAAAAATTATTTCCTCCTCCTAACCATAACTATTTATAATGTTTATTTTCTCACGAAATGTTTTTTTTTGCAATATAAATTTTTAGATTTTATTTACAAAATGCTAGAATAATTATATTAAACTCTATTTTCTGTGATAAAATCTGAATTTATGAAAGTTATAAGATTATTATTTTCTTAAAATTTTTAAATATTATTTCTAGTCTATAATGCAAAAATTAAATTTAATAAAAGCACGCCAAACAGCGTGCTTATCTTTTTAATTATATTTTTTAATTTGCATTTACTGGTAAAAAATCTGTAAAACCTGTCATATCAAAAACTTCAAAAACTTCATCATTAGCGTTAATTACTTCTATATATCCTTCATCCATTGCTGAAACTTTCTTTTGCAACCAAAGTATTACTCTAAGCCCCGCGCTACTTAAATAATTAACCTTTTCAAAATCTAGCACAAATTTTTTTATTTCTTCATTAAGTACTTTTTCAAACTCCACTTGCAAATCTGGTGACGACTGAGTGTCTATTCTACCCTCAATTACACAAGTTACCGTATTACCTTTTTGCATTTTTTTGAATGTCATATCTTTTTCCTCCTTCTATACTTATTTAATAATTTTGGTAATTATTAAATTATTGCTGCTATTTTCATACTTATATTCCACTTTATTCATAACTTTGTTTACTATAAACAATCCCAATCCACCAATTTTTCTTTGATTTAAATCAAGGCTCACATCCGGCATTTTTACTTTTGTTGGATCAAATTTAACTCCTTCATCAGTAAATTTTATTTCTACCACAACCGGCGAACTATTACTGCAAACAAAATTTATAATAACATCGCCTTTTTTTTCTTTATAAGCATAGTTTGAAATATTAACAAATATTTCTTCACTGGCAAGCAATATACGCGATGCATCACTATAGCTGACTTTACTATTTTTTAGCCGCAAATTCAAAAAATCATATACTTTTCTCCAATTTTGAGTTGCTGCTAAAATTTTAATTGTATCATCCAATTTTTTATCAGCCCTTTTTAACAAAATCAACAGTTTTTTAAACATTTTAAAAATCAATACTATTATTATATCATAAAAGAATTATTTTTTCACTATTTTTTATAAATAAGATATTTTACCTTCGACTTTTCCATTATTTATATATATTCTAGGCACTCTTTTTCCAATTAAACAAACTATTTCATAATTTATAGTACCTATTTTGCCCGCTAAATCATCAACTGATATTTTTTCCTGACCGTCATAACCAAATACCGTAACCTCATCACCACTTTTTACATCTTCAATGTCCGTAATATCAATCATCATTTGATCCATACAAACTCTTCCCACAATTTTGGCACGCTTTCCTTTCACAAGAACCTCCGAATTATTCGAAAAACGCAACGAATAACCATCTGCATAACCAATTGTTACTGAAGCTATTCTCATTTTATCTCCTGAAATAAACGTCCTGCCGTAACTAAGACTTGTATTTTTAGGTATTTCTTTAACTTGAGAAACTACAGCTTTTAATTCCATAGCTGGTTTCAAATCTATTTTACCCAAAGTTTCTTTTGATGGATAAAGTCCGTAAAGTATTATGCCTGCTCGAACCATATTTAAATGCATTTCCGGAAAACTTATTATTCCACCGCTATTACAACAATGTTTTAGTGGTATTTTTATTCCTATTTCTTCAAGTTTAGAAATAACTTTTTTAAAATTATTAAATTGATAAATCGTATATTCTCTATTATTTGTAACATCATCTGAAACTGAAAAATGAGTAAATATTCCTTCCATATCAAGAAGCGGCATATCTTTATGAATTTTTTCAATTTCTTTTATAGATTTACTTATATCTTCATCATCTTGACAGAAAAAACCTATTCTGCTCATTCCTGTATCAATTTTAAGATGTACTTTTACTTTTATATTTTTATCCTTACATTCATTATAAAGCTCTTTTGCATAATCCAAAGAAAAAAGCGCCTGAGAAACATTTTCTTTACTTAAAGTTTCTGCCATTTCTGGTGGAGTATATCCAAAAATAAGTATTGGCTTTTTAGCCCCAGCCTTTCTAAGTTGAAGCGCCTCATCCAAATTAGAAACGCCATAGTAATCTGCACCTAAACGCTCGTATTCTTTTACCAAAAATTCTGCTCCATGACCATAAGCATCTGCTTTTAAAACGCACAGTATTTTTGTTTCTTTAGATAATTTGTTTTTTATGTTATTAAAATTATATCTAATAGCATTCAAATCCACCTGTGCCCATGTTCTTTTTGAAAATTTTTCCATTAAAATCACCTATCTTTTACAAAATAACAAACTATACTTATGTTATACCACAAATGAATAAATATTAAAAGAGTGTTTGCACAATAAAAATAAACATGTTAAAATAAATACACATAACTAATAAAAATTACTTAAGGAAACAAAATGAAAATTGGAAATATTAAAATTAAAGGGATAGCCTCTCTTGCACCAATGGCAGGAATTACAGACAGAGCTTTCAGAGAAATATGTGCAATGTTTGGTGCAGCGTATTTTACAAGCGAAATGGTAAGCGCCAAGGGTTTAATTTACAAAAGTAATAAAACATACTCTCTTATAAACCATAGCAAACAAGAAAAACCTTTTGCAGTTCAACTTTTTGGAAATTGCCCAGAAGATTTTTACAAAAGTATAAAATTACTTGAAAATTATATGGATAAAATTGACCTAATAGACATAAATATGGGATGCCCTGCAAAAAAAATAATTAAAGAACATTCCGGATCTGCGCTAATGAAGGAACCAAAACTTTGCGGAGAAATTATTAAAACAGCAAAAAGCATATCCCCTGTTCCAGTCACAGTAAAAATCCGCTCCGGCTGGGATAAAAATCACAAAAACGCAGTAGAAGTGGCACAAATTTGCGAACTTTCCGGTGCAGATGCTATAACAGTGCATGGCCGCACAAAAGAGCAAGGATATGCCGGGAAAAGCGACCTAGAAATAATAAAAAAAGTAAAAGAAAATGTGAAAATACCAGTAATTGGCAACGGAGATATAACAAATTTCGAAACTGCCAACAAACTGATGATATATACAAATTGCGATATGATCGCTGTAGGGCGAGGCGCAATGGGAAATCCTTGGATTTTCAAAGAAATTAATGAAGGCCACAAGGTAATGCCAACACTAAACGAAAAAATCCGAGTAATGAAAATGCATATACATAAATTATGTATATATAAAGGAGAAGAAATAGGAATAAAAGAATCCAGAAAACACATTGCTCAGTATATTAAAAATATTCACAGAGCATCAGAATTCAGAAAAAAAGCTTTTCTGGCTAAATCTAAAGAAAGGCTGATGGAACTTTGTGATGAACTAAAAAACATAAAAAACTAAAATTATTTTAACTTTAAAAGGGGAAAATTACATGAAATTTAAAAATTTAAAAATCTACTTACTAACTATTTTTACAATATTTTTGTTCAGTTTAAAAACTCAAGCTATCAATGTTGACATAGGTGGTATACTTTTGCCAAATAACGTTTTTAATAACAATCGTAACGCTAATATTGCTTTTACACTTACTCAAGCAAGAACATTCATACAAAACAACGATAATCAATCACCTCAATTATTATTAATTGAGCGTATGTTAAACAACTCTAACAATGTTCAAATAACATACCAAGGTAATCCTATCATAACAATTAATGAAAATAATGACCCCACCGTAACTCAATCAGTAATATTTAGTTTAGGCAATATACCACTAACTAACCAAGGGACCATCCGTTTTAATGGAAACCAAATATTTATTGATTTTGTATCTACAAATATTAACAATTTACATCATATAGACATCACTAATACAGAAATTAATCAAAATAATTTAAATAATTTATTTAACAATGTAATTACTACTAATCGAGGAATTAATTTTCTTCGTCGCTTAGATATACCTGCAGAAAATGAAAGTTTTTCACTTTTTCTTAGAATGATGAACAATAATAATTATAATATTGATCATTTACAAAGAATTAGAAACAACAATAGAGAACACTTATATGTGATACTTACTAATGGCAATATCTGTAGTATTTTTGATTTTTTCTATAACATACAACAATAATTAATCAAAATTAAATTGTGTATTTAAAAAATCTTTTATAAAATCTTCTCCTAAAGAAATTTTAATTTCTTTACCACTGGCCATATCTTTTAGATTGGCCTTTTTTGTTTGGATTTCTTCTTCACCTATTATAAGAACAAACTGAACATTTATTTTATTTGCATATTTCATCTGAGATTTTAAATTACGTTCACAAATATTGCACTCCGCTATAATAGACGATTTTCTCATAATTTCACAAAGCTCAAAAGCTTTTTTCTTTGATTTTTCATCTGCGTTTGCAATAAAAATTTGCGTAGCTTCTGGTTTTTGAAATTCTATTTCTTGTCTTTCCATAACTGTAAGAATTCGTTCAATTCCCATACCAAAACCTATTGCAGGCAAATCTGGGCCACCAATAATTTTGGATAATCCATCATATCTTCCGCCACCACAAATTGTTATTTTTTCACCATCTAACTCACAAATAAACTCAAAAACCGTTTTCGAGTAATAATCCAGACCTCTTACAATTTTCGGGTTTACCGTATATTTAATATTCATAACATCCAAATAACTCTTTACTTTATTAAAATGATCTTCACATTCATCACAAAGGTAATTCAGTATAACAGGCGCATCTTTGGAAATTTTAATACATTTTTTTTCTTTACAGTCAAGAATTCTCATTGGGTTTTTTTCAAGCCTTTTCTGACAAGTTTCGCAAAGAGATTCTTTATTATCTTTAAAGTAATTTATCATTGCTTCACTGTATTTTTTTCTGCATTCTTTACATCCAATAGAATTTATTTCTAAGCTTAAATTTTTAATAGTAAGTCTATCTAAAATAGATTGAGCAAGACAAATTAGCTCTGCATCCGAAACGGAACTTGGTGCACCAAAAACCTCTAATCCAAATTGAAAAAATTCACGATATCTTCCCGATTGGGGCTTTTCATAGCGATAACAAGACGAAACATACATAAGTTTAAGCGGCATTGGCCCATTATTTAAACCATTTTCAAGTACTGCACGAAGAATTCCTGCTGTACCCTCAGGCCTAAGCGTAACAGATCTATCTCCTTTATCTTTAAAAGTATACATTTCTTTTTCAACTATGTCAGATTCACCACCAACCGAACGCTCAAAAAGTTCGGTTTGTTCTAAAACTGGAGTACGTATAAGTTTAAAACCATAAATTTCTGCTTCTTCTTTCATTATTTTTTCAAGTGTTTCCCAGTTTTTGCTTTTTTCAGGTAATAAATCCTGCATTCCTCTAATTCTTTTTGCTATAAGATTCACTTTTATTTACCCTCCTATAAATACTTCAAGCTTCTCTGAAAAAAACTTATTCAGAGAAGCTTAGAGTAAAAAATATATTTAATTTTAAACCATAGGTCTACCAATTTCTCTCCAATCCAAATCTCCTCTTTCAAGACCATGAATTAAAACCTCTGCAGTAGCAATATTAGTTGCAACAGGTATGGTATGAACATCACAAAGTCTTAGTAAATCATTTTCGGGCTGACCGATAAATTCAGGATGTACACCATCTCTAAAAAATATAAGCATATCAATTTCTCCACAAGAAATACGAGAAGAAATTTGCTGATTCCCGCCTTGCGATCCACTTAAAAATTTAACTATTCTAAGTCCTGTAGCTTCAGAAACAAGTTTCCCGGTAGCAGCAGTTGCACAAAGTTTGTGTTTGCTAAGCACCCCACAATAAGCTATGCAGAACCTTACCATTAATTCTTTTTTTGCATCTTGAGCAATAAGTGCAATATTCATATATTTGCCCCCTTAATAAACAAATACTTTTTTATTTACTTAAAAATATAATCTCAATAAAGGATATACTGATATTATACTACAATTAACAAGAGATTTCTATTTAAATTTCAAAATTTAATATAAAATGATAATATTTAATTTAAACATCATTTTTATATTCTATATATAACACAATTTACAAAAAATGTCAATATATTTTTGGTTTTTTTACTAATTTAAAACTCTTAAAATAAAATGTTTTTAATTTTTCAAATTAAAATAAGCATCCATAATATCTCTAGCTACATTTTTTGATAAAGTTCCCGATTTTCCGTGAGCAATAACTACCGATATAGCTATTTCAGGATTATCATATGGCGCAAAACAAATAAAAGTAGTGTGATCAGAACCGGAATTCTGTGCTGTACCGGTTTTTGCCCCTATAGGAATAGGATAATTTGCAAAATCTCTGGCAGTTCCACTAAGGACAACTTCACGCATTCCTGCTTTAACAGCTTTTAAATTTTCCTCTGAAACGCCAGTATCTTCTATTAATTCTGGTGTATTTTCTTTTATAACTTTTGTACGTGCATAGTCCATAATTTTTTTCACAAGATGAGTGCGATATCTTTTACCACCATTTGCTATTGTAGCAGTATAAGTAGCAAGCTGAATCGGAGTTATCATGTTGTCTGACTGGCCTATTGCTGCCTGTGAAGAACCAGATTCATACCAATGCCCACCTACAGCTTCAGTATGCTCTGGACCAGCAACAACTCCTTGACTTTCATTAATTTCTAATCCAGTTTTTACTCCAACTCCAAATTTATTTGCATATTCTCCTAAAAGCGTAGCACCAAGGCGCCTACCGAGTTCCGCAAAATACACGTTACATGATTTAGAAAGACCTTTTAAAAGATTAGCAGAACCATGAACCCCCATGCATTTCAAGCTATACCCATGATAATAATTAAAACTTCCGCCACAATGAATAGTTTCATTAGGTTTAATTTTACCACTTTGAAGTGCAGCACAAGCAACCAAAGGCTTATATATTGAACCAGGAGCATATGCTCCCAAAAAAGCTCTATTAAGTAGTGGGACAGATTTATCTTCTGCAAGTTTAGTGTAGTAAGACCTATCATCCATAAACTTTGTTAAATCATAACTAGGGTAAGTTGACGCTGCCAAAACTGAAAAATCTTTAACATTTAAAACCACAGCTGCTCCAGAAGTACAATCCGCAGCACTTTGATGCCCTTTTTCAACATTTTCTTTTAAAGATTTATTAGCTACTTCTTGCAACTTTGATGATAAAGTTAAAAATATTGTGTTGCCAGATTTGGCTGGCTTTTTTTCAGAAACATTTATAATCTTTCCTCCAGCATTAGACATTTGCACCATACGTGTACCGCCAATTCCTCTTAAATCATCTTCCAAAGATTTTTCAATACCAGATTTACCAATTAATTCATCCATACTATAAGTATCTTTTTTCTCTTCATATTCTTCACTGGACATAAATCCTGTATAACCCACAATATGAGGTGCCACTGAACCATTTATATACTTTCTTACAAGTGAAGTTCTTATAATTACACCAGGCAACTCATCTGATTTTTCAGAAATAATTATTACCGCATCTTTGGAAACTTTTTCAGACAAAATATATGTACTAGATTTAGAATAGTATCCTCCTCCATTTTTATCTATATTATATTTAATACTACAAAGAATTCTACGCTCCGCATCAGTATACTTATCAGTCGGCACATCATATTTACTACAAAGCTTATTCATACAGTTTCTAGCAGAATCGTTTTCTGACACACTTAAAAATTTTTTTAAATTTTTTATTTGACTTTCTTGATTTTCCACAAAATAAAAATCTTTATCATTTATACCAATAGGTAATATATCAACCCATTCACTATCAAGTGATTCCAAAAGGTCAATGGCTTTTAAAATAATTTCATTTTCTTTGCTTTTTTCTACTGCCAAGCGGTTGAATATTACTTTATATCCCGTATCATTAACAGCAAGACCTTCTCCATAACAATCCAGTATTTCTCCTCTAACTGGATCTGTTTTTAAAAAACAAACGTTACTACTGCTAACCCTTGTTTTATAATATTCCGCATTAAATATTTGCCAATCTACTAAACGAGTAATGAAAACAGCACAAACAATCAAAATAAAAGATAAAAGAAAAATATATCTTTTTATATTTAAAGATCTCATTGTTTTCACCCCCACTCTTCACTAAGTTTATAATAAATGTATTTATTGAAAAAATAAGCCACAGGAAATAAAATCCCAGAATAACATATCATTGGAATAAATACATTATTCCAAATATAAATATTGTTTTGAATTCCTAATTTAAAATAACTAAAATAAAACCTCAAAAAACCTACAGCTGCAAGAACAAAAAAATCAAAAATCATGGTAGAAAATAAATTTATTCTTATAAAATATTTAAATAAAACACCCGTCAAATAACCAATTAAACCCAAAATAAGCATAAAAAGTCCTAAAGTTGTACCAAAAGAAATATCCACTAAAACCCCACATATAAGCCCCAGAGCAAGAGCATACATTTCTTTTTCAAAAACTACAGCAGAAATAAAAAAAGGAACTAAAATCAATGGCCTTACTCCATATATCTTTAAACTAAGGCCTGGAATTTGTTCCAAAGAATACAGCAAAAAAAATTCTAAAATATAAATAAACATACGCAAAATCAATCGAAAATCGGATTTTTTCATTCTATCTCCTTAAACTACTTATTTAAATCTATATTTAATTCACCTTTGCCCTGGAAATCTGTTACAACAAAAACATACTTTATATCTTTGATATTTTCAAAAGGTTCAACCGTGGCATAATAAGAAGATTCATAATCGTCGTAATCAACAGAAAGAATTTTTCCAATTTTTAAATTCTTTGGATACATACCACTAAGGCCACTTGTTGATACAATGTCTCCGTTTTGCAAATCACTCTGGGCAGAAACAAATTTCATTTTTGTAAGATTATCTCTGATTTTTTCAGTAGCTCCATTTACAATACCATTTTCACCCGTTCTTGAATTTAAAGCTCCTATATTTGCTTTAGGAGAAAGAATAGTTTTAACTTTGCTAGAAACCGAATTAACTTGAGAAATTACACCTATCATACCATTTTCTGTTATGACAGCATCATTTACCGAAATCCCAGATTTATAGCCACAGTCTATTACAAATTCACC
Organism: Clostridia bacterium; assembly: GCA_017431755.1. Taxonomy (GTDB): domain Bacteria; phylum Bacillota; class Clostridia; order Oscillospirales; family Acutalibacteraceae; genus UMGS1491. Next base: position 2,169 of record JAFRKM010000089.1, on the reverse strand, counting down.
CAAAAAATCCCCCGGAGAAGAACCTATAACAGCTGCCGAAACAAATTGAAAGCTTTTATTTAAATTTTTAAATTCGTAATATTTGGCAAAACGTGCATTTTCTCTTTTTACATCATAATAATCAATAACTGTATCACGAAGTTCACTTATTTCTTTTTTTAACTTTTCATTTTCGTCTTTTAGCTCATCTTTTTCTTTAAAATAATAATCAAAATCATGTGCAGAATTAGAAAGGTTACTAAAACTCTTTTGCAAAGGAACTGATATATAGGAAACGGTATTTGCTAAAACATTTTCTTCAGTATTCACAGTACTATAAATAATAATACCGCAAGCAATTAAAATTACTCCTAATAAAACTTTAAACTGATTGCTTTTAAAAAAACCCAAAGTAATTTCACCTCTGAAAAAAATATTAAAGCTAAAAAACTAGCGTGATCTACGTCCTTTGTAATACTCTTTTGGCATAGAAATTTCCAAACATTTACCCGTACCATCAACAACACAATCAAGTGGCCTTTCTGCAACATAAACAGGCATTCCTGTACTTTCTGAAATAAGCTGATCAAGCCCTCTTAAATGTGCTCCGCCACCTGTTAACATTATTCCATGATCAATTATATCTGCCGAAAGCTCTGGTGGAGTATTTTCTAGTGTGCTTTTTATTGCATCTATAATACATCTAAGAGGTTCTGAAAGAGCCTCCCTAACTTCAGCCGCTGTTATTACTATATTTTTTGGTAAACCGTCTAAAAGATTTCTTCCCTTTATGCTCATTTCACCTTCATCTTCAAAAGGAACCGCCGAACCAATTTTTATTTTTATATCTTCTGCAGTTCTTTCACCAATAAGAAGATTATATTTTCTTTTTACATAAGATACTATTGCTTCATCAAATTTATCTCCGGCAACTCTTTCTGATGTAGAAGTAACTATGTCACCAAGCGAAAGCACCGCCACTTCAGATGTTCCCCCACCGATATCAACAACCATACTGCCCGTCGGATCGGAAACAGGAAGTCCTGCGCCAATAGCCGCAGCCATAGGTTCTTCAATAAGCTCCACAATTCCTGCGCCAGCTTGCTTTGCGGCATCTTCCACAGCTCTTTTTTCCACTTCTGTAACACCCGAAGGTATACAGATTATAACTCTAGGCTTACTAAAAAACATGCTTCTTACAGTTTTGCATATAAAATATTTAAGCATACTTGCAGTTATATCAAAATCTGCAATTACACCGTCTTTAAGAGGCCTTACAGCAATGATAGATCCAGGCGTTCTGCCAAGCATCTCTTTAGCTTGTGATCCCACAGCTAAAACATTACCATTTCTAACATCAAGTGCCACAACAGAAGGCTCTCTTTTTACTATTCCTTTTCCCTTTAAAAAAACTAAAGTATTCGCTGTACCCAAATCAATTCCTATTTCTTTTGAAAACATTTATCAATTTCCCCCTAAAAATTAAAACTACTTAATTATATATTTTTTAAACTAAATAAAATTATACCACAAATACATCACACTATAAAAACATTTTTTATTTTCCTGTTGAACCAAATCCTCCTATACCACGCTCAGTTTTATCTAAAGTTTTTACTTCCTGAGTTTCTACCATACAAACCGGCATAACAACCATCTGAGCTATTCTATCGTTTGGTTTTATAGTATATTCGTCACTGCTTAAATTATAAAGTCCAACACCAATCTCTCCACGATAATCACTATCTATAACACCCACACAATTAGAAAGTGTTATTCCATGTTTAACACCAAGACCACTTCTTGGAAAAATAAACGCTGCATAACCTTCCGGCAAACTAATCGCAATTCCACATTTAATAAAAACTCTTTCTCCCGGCTTTAAAACTATATTTTCATCAATACAAGCATGCAGATCCATACCTGCAGAGCCATTTGTAGCCCTTTTGGGAATAATTCCCTTTTCCGATATTCTACGAATTTTTAACACAAATTTTGGTTGACTTTTCTTTTCCACAATTACCACCCTCATTTTCAACATTCTTAATGTTTATTTTTTTATTTTATTTTTCAAAAACAAAAATCAGCATAAAATTCAGATTGTACGAAAATATATTTTAAAAAGTTTTCCTCATTTTCCACAACATTTTCCACAATTTTATTGTCAAAGTGAAAAAAATTTTTCTATTT
>JAFRKM010000088.1 GCA_017431755.1 Clostridia bacterium | reverse complement strand
AGAAAGCAAAGAAAAAATTAAATCTTTAGAAAAAAAATATGATAAATGTCATATTAACCTAATAAATATGGGAGAGCAATTTAAAACCGCAAATGATAAAGGCCATATAACAACTCCAACATATTATAGGTTGGCGCTTTCAGAACTTCTTGTAAATTTAGATAAGATAATTTGGCTTGATGGTGATACGCTTACGCTGCAAGATTTAAAACAAATGTATGATATTGATATGGAAGGACTTTATTATAGAGGTTATTTAGATAATAATGTAAATGGAACAGTATCTTTTGGGGTAAAATCTGAACATTATATTTGCGCAGGAGTCATGCTTATTAATTTAAAAGGGCTTAGAGAAAACAACATGGCAAATAAATTTAATTCGTTTATTGAAGAAAACAATTATTTGTTGGCCCAACATGATCAGACGGTTATAAATGTTGTTTGCGCTGATAAAATAGGGGTTTTGCCACCGAAGTTTGGAATGTTTAATATTCATGCGCAGGAAGATAAAGCCAGGCAATTCGCTGGAAAGTTAATTGGTAACGAAAAATATACACCAGAAGAGATGGTTGAGGCTTTGCATGATTTATGTATACTTCACTGTGTCGAAAAGCCATGGAAAAATAGAGGCGTTTACCTTGCGGATCTTTGGTGGGAATATGCAGCAAAGACTGACTTTTACGAGGAAATTAAGCAAACTTATAAAACATAATAAAAAAGTTAAAATTTAGGATTGACAAAAAGAGTAAAGTATTGTAAAATAAGTATTATGAAAAATAAAGTAGAGCAAATTTGTTCTCACCTTAGGCAAAAATAGTTGCCTTGGTCAATAATGTATAAGTAAAGCCGTTTGGTTTGGCTTAATTATATTATTGTATGAGTTGAATTTTGCTCATACAATATTTTTTAATATTTTTAGGAGGTGCTTAAATATTAGCAACAAAGAACTTCAAATCAACAGCGAAATAAAAGATGCCGAGGTAAGGTTAATTAATTCTGATGGTTCTCAAGTGGGAATTGTTCCGCTTTCTAAAGCTATGTCTATGGCGAAAGAAAGTGAGATGGATTTGGTTAAAATAGCAGACAAAGCCAGTCCGCCAGTTTGCAAGATTATGAATTACGGAAAGTACAAATTTGAAATGGCAAAAAAAGAAAAAGAATCTCGTAAAAATCAGCGCGTGATAGATATTAAAGAAGTCAGGCTTTCTGTAAATATCGATACTCATGATTTTGAAACTAAAGTTGACCACGCAAGAAAATTTGCAAACAAAGGTGCAAAAATAAAAGTGTCCATTAGATTCAGAGGTAGAGAATTTGGCCATAGCGAAATAGGATACGATATTATGAAAAAATTTGCCGATGCTTGCGGGGGATTTGCAGACATAGAAAACCCGGCAAAATTAGAAGGCCGCGTTATGTTGATGTTTTTGGTTCCTAAGATTAAGCCCAAAAAATAAATTTAAAATTAAAAAACAAAAATTTTAAAGAAAGGTAGTGACAGGGAATAGCGCATTATAAGTGCGCCAAAATTCCAAAAAGTATGTATAAGGTAAAAACTCATAGCGGAGCAAAAAAACGCTTTAAAATCACAGGTACGGGGAAAGTACTTAGAGCACATGCAAACAAAAGTCATATTCTTAACAAAAAGACCAGAAAAAGAAAAAGAAATCTTAGAAGAATAACTGTTGCGGATAAAACAAATGTAGCACAGGTCAAAGCATTAGTTCCATACAAATAAACAAAAAATAAAAAATATATAAACCGGAGGTAAATAAAAATGGCACGTATAAAAGGTGCAGTAGTTACGAGAAATAGAAGAAAAAAAGTGCTTAAACTTGCAAAAGGATATTGGGGAGCAAAAAGTAAGCACTTTAAGATGGCGAAACAAGCAGTAATGAAGTCAGGAAATTACGCATATATCGGAAGACGTCAGAAAAAACGTGATTTCAGAAAATTATGGATTACAAGAATTTCCGCTGCTTGCCGTATGAATGGTATTAACTATTCTTCTTTCATGAATGGAATAAAAAAAGCAGGAATTACGCTTAATAGAAAAATGCTTTCAGAGATAGCAATTGCTGATCCGGAAGGATTTAAAAAACTCGTAGACCAAGTAAAATAGTAGCATATAATTACGCCCGGCTTTTGGCTCCGGACGTAAATTTTATTTTATTAAATTAAATTTGTTATGGTCGGTAAAAAAGGATGGTTTTTGATATGTTAAATCATATTGGAACACAAAATATAGAAACAGAAAGGCTTTTACTTAGAAGATTTAAAGTAGAAGATGCCGAAGAAATGTTTGAAAACTGGGCAAAAGATCCGGAAAACGTGATATTTCTGCAGTGGAATGCGCATAAAGATACTGATGAAACAAGAAGCATAATTAAAATGTGGAACGAAGAATACAAAAACAGCAAAACGTACAATTGGTGTATTACTGTTAAAGATACAAAGGAAATTATCGGCAGTATAACTGTTGTAAAGCATTTTGAAGATATCGAATGTGCGGAAATCGGATACGTTATTTCCAAAAAGCATTGGAACAAAGGCATTATGACAGAGGCATTGGGCGGCGTTATAAAATATTTATTTCTTAAAATTAAGGTTAATCGCATACAGCTAAAGCACGATTTAGATAATCCTGCTTCCGGAAAAGTTATGATAAAAAACGGCTTAAAGCGTGAAGGAATTTTGCGAGAAGCTTACAGAAATAATAAAGGGGAACTCCGTGATATGGCTATTTATTCTCTTTTAAAAAGTGAATTTAAAGAGGAATTTTAATGGATAATTTGATTTCAAGCAAAGATATCTCTAATATAAAGCATGTAAAAAAATTAATTTTGTCGGCTAAATTTAGGGCAGAAACGAAGTCTTTTGTCATTGAAGGCGTTCGTATGTGTGAAGAAGCTTTAAAAGCCAAAAGCAAAATTTTAAAGGCTTTTTACACGGAAAAATTCGCTGAAAAATACCCGAAACTCGTTGATGAAATTACGAATAGTTCGGCTCAAAATTTTTTTATTGCCGAAAGCTTAATTAAAGTAATCTCAGATGCGCAAACCCCGCAGGGGATAGTTTTGGTTTGCGAGGAAAAAGAGCAGAAAAAATCAAATAAAAATTTAGGAGAAAATATTGTTTTGCTGGAAAGTGT
>JAFRKM010000087.1 GCA_017431755.1 Clostridia bacterium | reverse complement strand
TATAAAATTGTTAATTTCCCGTGCATTTGAGTCAAGGAAAAACGCATACGCGCCATATTCGAAATATAAAGTTGGTGCTGCGCTTATGACTGATGAAAATAAAATTTATGGTGGGTTTAATATTGAATGTGCTGCATATTCGGTTTGTAATTGTGCTGAGCGTACAGCACTTTTTAGAGCAGTTTACGAAGGGCATAACAATTTTAAAGCTATTGCTGTGGTTGGAGGAAACGAAACCGAAAAAAACAGTTTGTCTTCATTTGCCTTTCCTTGCGGAATGTGTAGGCAAGCGCTTAGGGAATTTTGCAATCCAAAAGAATTTAAAATTATTCTTGCAAAAAATCTAGAAGATTTTAAAATTTTTACTCTTGAAGATTTGTTGCCGCAAAGTTTTGGACCTGATAATTTAAAATAAAAAATTATTGTATATATTTATATAACGGAGGGATTATATTGGATTTAAAAGAAAAATGTGTAGAAATAAGAAAAAATATATTAAAGGAAATAGGAACTTTGGGAGTGGGCCATATTGGTGGTTCTCTTTCGATAGTGGAAACTTTAGTAGTTCTTTATTATAAACATATGAATATTGATCCAAATAGCCCACAAAAAGTGGGCAGAGATAGGCTGATTGTTTCCAAAGGGCATAGTGGGCCAGCGGTGTATGCTGTTTTGGCAGATTTGGGGTATTTCCCAAAAAGCTGGCTTCTTAAGCTTAATAAACCTGGAACTAATTTGCCAAGTCATTGTGATATGAACAGGACTCCAGGAATAGATATGACCACAGGGTCGCTTGGCCAGGGCTTTTCCTGTGCTGTTGGAATTGCAAAAGCATCAAAAATAAAAAAAGATGGTGCTACAATTTACACCATAATAGGTGATGGCGAAACTCAAGAAGGGCAGATTTGGGAAGCTGCTATGTTTGCATCTCATCATGATTTAAATAATTTAATTGCGTTTACGGACTATAATAAATTGCAATTAGATGGGAAAATAGAGGATGTTTGCTCTATTGAACCACTGGATAAAAAATGGGAAGCTTTTGGCTGGAATGTTATAACTGTTCAAAATGGTAATAACTGTGAAGAAGTAGATGCTGCAATCCAAAAAGCAAAATTATTTACTTCTAAACCAACAATGATTATCTTAAATACAGTAAAAGGCTGTGGGATTAGTTTTGCGGAAAAAGCAGGGGCTTCAAATCATAGCATGCCTATAAGTGAAGAAATGTTTAAAGAAGGAATTGAAGAATTAGGAGGTGACCAATAATGGAAATGAGAGCGCTTTTTGCATCTGAGATTGATAAATTAATGGATCAAAACGAAAATATAGTTATAATAAATGCTGATTTGGCGAAACCAAATGGATTTGGAGATTTGTCTAAAAAATATTCCGAAAGAGCAATAAACGTTGGTATTGCCGAGCAAAATATGGCGTCCATTGCTGCTGGTATGAGTAGTTATGGATTTATTCCGTTTATTTGTACTTTTACACCGTTTGCAACGCGCAGAATATGTGATCAAATAGCAATTTCAATTTGCTATGCCAAGCAAAACGTAAAAATAATTGGTACTGACCCGGGAATAAGCGCAGAGTATAATGGCGGTACGCACATGAGTTTTGAAGATATAGGTGTTTTGCGTAGCATACCGAATATTGTTATATTTGAGCCTGTGGATAATAGTCAGCTAAAAAATATTTTGCCGCAAATTGTGGATTATAAAGGCCCCGTGTATATAAGAATGTTCAGAAAAACAACACCTGATATTTTTGATGAAGATGAAACATTTAATTTATTTAATGCTAAAACAATTAAAGAGGGAAGCGATGTAAGTATTTTTTGCACCGGAATTATGGTTTCGGAAGTGTTAGAAGCAAATAAAATTCTTAAAGAGATGGGCATAGATGCTGAAATTATAAATATTCACACAATTAAACCTCTTGATGAAGAAGCCGTTATAAATTCTGCTAAAAAAACTGGAGCTGTGGTTGTTGCGGAAAATCATAATATAATTGGTGGCCTTCGTAGTGCTGTTGCGGAAACATTGTCGGAAAATTATCCTGTTCCGATTAGAGCTGTTGGTATAAGAGATGTTTTTGGTCAGGTAGGTAAAATGCCATTTTTGAAAGAAGCATACAATATGACTGCCGCAGATATAGTAAAAGCAGCGGAAAGCGCAATAAATAATAAATAAATCTATAATCCGTCTTGAAATTTTTGGATTAAAGTGGTAAAATATAACTTGTATTTTTAATTTTTCATATTCATGGGAGTGAATTCATTGGAAAATGTTTGCTGTGTAATATTGGCTGCAGGTGAAGGAAAGAGAATGAAATCCAATATACCAAAAGTGCTTTCTTCTGTGCTCTTTGAGCCGATGGTAGGTTGGGTAATAAATGCGGTTATTAAATGTGATATAAAAAATGTTTGTGTGGTTACAGGGTACAAACACGAGTTGGTGCAGGAATATCTTGAAAGTTTGAAGTATAACTTGGAAAGTGTAGTTCAAACAGAAAGAAAAGGTACAGCACATGCTGTTATGACTGCGTCCGAGTTTTTAAAAAGGCATCAAAACGGTGATGTTCTCATTCTGGGAGGAGACGCTCCTTTTATTGATAAATCCACAATTGTAAAGGCTTATAAAACACACAAAAATTCTAATAATTCAGCAACAATAATATCATCACGGCTTGAAAACCCATGTGGATATGGAAGAATTATTCGTGATAACAAAGATTATGATGTTCAAGCAATAGTAGAAGAAAAAGACGCAAGTTTTGTTCAAAGATCAATAAAAGAAATAAATTCGGGTGCATATTGGTTTAAAGTAAAAGATCTTTTGAATTTTATTGATAAAGTAAGTGACAATACCTCTCAAAATGAATTTTATCTAACTTCAGTTATAGAACTTTTAATAAAGAATAATTATCGCGTGGATGCGTTTGAAACCTCATCTTCTGATGTAGCGCTTGGAGCGAATGATGTATGTCAGCTTCAAGAATTAAATGAAATAGCCAGAGAAAAAGTTTTAAGCGGACTAATGGAAAATGGTATAAAAATTCCATGTACGGATGGCATAATAGTTGGTAGATGGGTTCAGGTGGGTTCAGGAACAACTATTTTGCCGGGAACAATTCTTACAGGTAAAACGGTAATCGGTAAAGAATGTGTAATTGGCCCGAGCAGCCAAATTATTAATTCTAAAGTGGGTGACAATGCAGTTATAAACAATAGTTACTGTAAGGAATGTGTCATATCAGAAAATCAAAAAATAGGGCCTTTTGTGTCTTTTGTAAATAATAAATAAAGTCTTTTGGGAAGTTTAAAAATTAAGGAGAGAGGTTAGTTTATGGATTATCAAAAGAGAGACTTAAGAATTTTTTCGGCAAATTCCAACCCAAAATTAGCAGAGGACATAGCTAAAGAGCTTGGCTGTGAACTCGGTAAATCAAAGGTTGAACGTTTTAGCGACGGAGAAATATCTGTTTCAATTTACGAGTCGGTTAGAGGTGCAGATTGTTTTATAGTGCAGTCTACTTGTGCGCCGGTTAATGATAATCTTATGGAGCTTTTACTCATGGTTGATGCCGTTAAACGTGCGTCAGCGGCTAGAATTACAGCGGTAATACCTTATTTTGGATATGCTCGCCAAGACAGAAAAGCTAATCCTAGAGACCCAATTTCCGCAAAATTAGTATCAAATTTGCTTACTCAGGCTGGTGTAGACAGAATTCTTACAATGGAACTTCATACCATTCAAATTCAAGGCTTTTTTGATATTCCGGTTGATCATATAATTGCAGCGCCAATTTTTGCTTCTTTTATTAAAGAAATTGATGGTTTCAACCCAGAAGAGTTTACTGTTTTGGCGCCGGATTTGGGGTCTATTGCACGTGCAAGACAGTTTGCAACAAGGCTTGGTTGCCCAATAGCGCTTATCGACAAAAGGCGTCCCAAAGCAAACGTGAGTCAGGTTATGAATATAATAGGTGATATTAAAGACAAAAGGATTATTTTGGTTGATGATATTATGGATACCGCAGGAACACTTTGCCATGCTGCAGAGGCTGTAATTGAAAAAGGTGGCGCAAAAGAAGTTTATGCATATGTTGCACATCCTGTTCTTTCGGGGGATGCAGTGGAAAATATTAAAAAGAGCTGTATTAAAAAGATAATAGCATTTAATACGATTGATATTCCAGAAGAAAAAATGTTGGATAAGTTCACGATTCTTAATGTTGCACCAATTCTTTCGGAAGCGATTAAAAGAATAAACGGCGATAAGCCCATGTCTACTATGATATTAGAGTAGTTTAGAGGTATTTAAATGAGCGCAGTGGATTACATAATTGTTGGTCTAGGGAATCCGGGTGATAAATATAGAAAGACACGTCATAATTCAGGTTTTATCATTCTGGATCTAATAGCCAAAAAAATGAATGTGAATTTTTCTTTTAGTAAATTTGATGCTCTTAGTGCTACTTTTTTACTGGGTGGCAAAAAAGTAACGCTTTTAAAACCGCAAACATATATGAATTTAAGCGGGAAGTCGGTTCTTAGCGCAATGTCTTTTTATAAAGTAAAACCCGAAAATATAATTCTTATTTTTGATGATATTTGCCTTCCTGTCGGAAAAATCCGCATTAGAAAAAAAGGTTCACATGGTGGTCAAAATGGTGTGAAAAGTATTATATCACTATGTGGTACGGATAATTTCCCGCGTATTAAAATTGGAATTGGTAATAAACCAAATGATATGTGGAGATTAGACGATTGGGTTATTTCATCTTTTTCAGATGATGAACTTAAAGTTGTTACTGGTAATTTTGAAAATATTTTTAAAGCTATAGAGCTTATTATTGATGGAAAAATTGATGAAGCAATGAGTAATTATAATTAATAAAATAATAGAAAAGGTAGGTGGTGCGTGGAGTAACAATGAATTTTAAAAATAAATTCATTATCTCCCAAATGAAAAAAAGATTAGATATTATAATGTGTGAAAAAAAAATAGCCCCGAGCAGAGAAAAGGCTAAAGAATTAATCTTGGATGGCCTAGTTTTTGTGGGCGATAAAAAAATTAATAAACCGAGTGCAGAATTTGAAGAAGATGTCAACATAAAAATTGAAGAAAATGCCATTAAATATGTGAGCCGTGGTGGGATTAAGCTAGAAAAAGCTCTTAATAATTTTGATGTTGAAGTTATCGGAAGGATTGCGCTTGATGTTGGTGCAAGTACGGGTGGATTTACTGACTGTATGCTTCAAAATGGTTGCAAAAAAGTATACGCTGTAGACGTTGGTCACGGCCAACTAAACGAAAAACTTTTAAATGACCCAAGAGTTGAAAATATTGAAGGCGTTAATGCACGAAGGCTAAAAAAAGAACTTTTTAAAGATAAAATTGATTTTTTTACTGTTGATGTTTCGTTTATATCACTTACTTTAATTTTATCTTCGATTAGAAATATAGTAGAAAATGGTGCCTTGGGAATTTGTTTAATAAAACCACAGTTTGAAGTCGGCAAAGGTAATGTAGACAAAAGCGGTGTTGTAAAAGATAAGAAATTACATGCCATGGCAGTAAATAAAGTTTGTGATTTTTGTCTTAATAACGGTTTTGCGGTCTTGGCATTGGATTATTCTCCGATAAAAGGTCCTGATGGGAATATAGAGTATTTAATGTTGGTCAAAAAATCTTGGAGTCCTTATATTGATGAGCCGGTTGACCCAGAAAATATCGTTGAGCTTTCTCATGATGAACTTTAGCTGTGTGAATTTGGCGCTTAGGGTGATTTTATGATTAAAAAATTAGCGTTTTTATTTGACGAAAAAAAAGAATATAATCTAGAAATAATAGAAAAGGCTATTTTAGCTTTGTCTAATGATAGTGTACAAATTTTTTTGAGCTCAAAAATAAAAGATTTTGTAAAAAATAAAAATGTTATATTTTTTGATGATATTAATAGCGCGGTTTCTAACAGTGATATGGCGATTGTTTTTGGTGGGGATGGCAGTACAATATATTTTTCTAAACTGTGTGCAGGTTTTAATAAACCTGTTCTTGGGATAAATACTGGAAGGATAGGGTTCTTATCGACTATAGAAAAAAGCGAATTAAATAAACTTAGGCTATTGGTAGATGGTAATTATATTATAGAAAATCACTTGTTGCTTGAGGTGAAATATAATAAAAAATCACTTTTTGTTTTAAATGAGTTTTCAATAATTCGTAATCCCCTTTCACGTATGATGGATTTCGAGGTTTATAAATTGGGTGAAAAAATATCATCGTTTCGTGCAGATGGTGTAATTGTTGCTACGCCGACGGGTTCAACGGCTTATTCTCTTTCGTCGGGAGGGCCAATAATTGATAATGATGCTAGTTGTGTGGTGATTACGCCTGTGTGTCCGCACGAAATTTCTTGCAGACCCATAATTTTACCGTGTGATCAGGAGATTTCGATTAAAACTCAGGGTGATGCAGTGGTAAATATAGATGGCACAGGTGATTTTGCTAAATTAAATGGCGAAATGATTACGATTAAAAAATCTAATTTTACGGCCAAATTTATTAGATTTGATAAAAATCATATTTATAAAAATATAGAGAAAAAAATTCTAAAAAGGGGGTAAAATTATGGATTTAAATTTAACTGATATACCGGTGGAAGTTTCTGCAAGGCATGTCCATCTTTCACAGAAGGTCGCGGATGCTCTTTTTGGTAAGAATTACAATTTTTCTAAGAGGAAAGATCTTTCTCAGCCTGGTCAGTTTGCTTGCGAGGAACGTGTAGATATAAAAACAGATAAAGATACACTTAAAAATGTTGCAATTTTAGGACCGCTTCGTAAAAAGACTCAAGTTGAAATTTCTTTAACCGATGCCAGAAAAATAGGCGCAAAGTGTTTAATTAGAGAGTCGGGTGATTTAGATGGTACCCCGGGGTGCACATTAATTGGACCAAAAGGTAGTTTTGAAATTACTGAGGGTTTAATTATTGCAAAAAGGCATATTCATATGGCGCCAAAAGATGCAGAAAAATTAAGCGTAAAAAATGGCGAAGAAGTAAAAGTAAGAATAAAAAGTAAAGATCGCTCGTTGATTTTTGAAAATGTTGTTGCCAGGGTGAGCGAAAAGTTTTCTCTTGCGATGCACATAGATACTGACGAAGGAAACGCCGTACAGTATGATAGCGAAATGGCCGGAAATTTATTTAGCAAATAATAACAAAAATATTAATAAAAAATGTTTATTTGTACAAAATTTTAAAATGTCATAATTTGGGTGTTGATTTTTAAACAATATAGCTGTAGCATAGAAATGTAGTAGTATTGTGACTTTTGTGTGCGTATGGCTACTATAAAAAGAAGGAATGTAACTTTGGAATTTAATCATAAAACCGTGCTTTTAAACGAAACAGTAGAATTATTAAATATCAATCCAAATGGGATCTATGTTGATGCTACTGCAGGTGGTGGCGGTTTGTCTTATAAGGTTGCATCCAATCTTTCCAAAAAAGGTAAACTTATCTGTATCGATCAAGACCCTGATGCGATTTTGGCGTGTAAAGAAAAATTAAAAGATTTTGAAAATGTTGATATTGTGAATGATAATTTTTCTAATATTTATAATATTGTACATAATTTAGGGTTTGACAGTGTAGATGGAGTGGCGTTCGATTTAGGAGTTTCTTCATATCAGCTTGATGCTGCGCAAAGAGGATTTTCTTATAAAAAAGAAGCGTTGCTTGATATGAGGATGAGCAAACAAGGCCAATCGGCATATGATGTCGTGAATTTTTTGGGTCAAGATGAACTTAAAAAGATAATAAGTGAGTATGGCGAAGAAAGATATGCATCAAAAATAGCATTTAAAATAGTAAAAGCAAGAGAAAAAAAATTAATTGAAACAACTACTGAGCTTGCCGAAATAGTAAAAAACGCAATACCAGCATTTTCGCGCAGAGAAGGTGGGAATCCGGCAAGAAGGACGTTTCAGGCTATAAGAATTTATGTTAATGATGAACTTGAAAATTTAAAAAAAAGTTTAGAAGATGCATTTAAAGTTTTGAAAAAAGGTGGAAGGATTGTAGCAATAACATTTCATTCTCTTGAGGATAAAATTGTAAAAAAGAAGATGCAAAATTGGTGTAAAGGTTGTGTTTGTCCGTCGGATTTTCCGATTTGTGTTTGTGGAAGAAATCCAAGTGCATGTATGGTAATCAAAAAGGCTATTAAACCGTCTGTAGAGGAAACCAAAGAAAATACAAGATCAAGAAGTGCAAAACTTAGGGTTTGTGAGAAAATTTAAGGAATTTATGGAGATGTTGAATTGATGTATAACAGAAATGCAGCTTATGATTTTACCCCGTTAAGAAAAGAAAATCATAAAGAAGGTAAGGTTCTTAAGCTTCCTGGTAAATCACAAAGAAAAATTCAAAAAAATAGAGCTTTAAAAATGTTTATGGGTTCTGTTTTTTCAGTTTTTTTAGTATCAGCAGGTTGCGGGTTTCTGTTTATTTCTGAGCAATCTAAATTTGCAGAATGTATAGATAAAGTTTCAAAAGCTTCCAAAGAGCTTGATCAGATTCAAAGTGAAAACACGTCTATGCTTTTGAGTAAAGAAAGTTTAAAAGCATCTCAAAACTATAAAGATTTAGAAAATGCAAAAGTTGAAATAGTAAAAATTACCGGGGAAGATTTAGCAGCGGTAAAATAGATAAATATAAATAGAAGATATTATAATTACTCGTCATTATGACGAGTATATTTGTTTTGTAGTACATAAAAGGGTAAAAAATTATGCAAATTCACCATAAAGAAAAAAAGAATGTCCTATTAGTGTGCAAAACGTAATTTTTACTGTAAAAGAAAGTATAAAGTTGCAAAACATTAACTAATTGTATATAATTGATAAAAGAATATATTATTTTTTTACATTCAAAGGTTTATAAAATGCATAAATATTTAAGAAAGTAGGAGATTTAATTATGTCTAACAGATTATTTCAAAGCATAATAAGGCAAACAGCGGATGTTATGAAGGGAACTATGGGAGTTATTGATGATTCTTCAATGATAATTGCATGCAATGATCCGTCAAAAATTGGTGAAAATATTAGTTCCGTAAATTCGGATATGATGATTGCTGGGGAAACATTTGTATCAAGTGGATACACATTTAAAGCTTTTGGAAATCCTTTACATCCTGAATTTGCTGTATTTGTAACAGGCGTGGACGAAGTTGCGGCAAGAGACGCGGTTCTGTTGTCTGTTGCTATGAATAGTGTAAAACAACAAAATGATGAAAAGTATGACAAAGTCAATTTTATAAAAAATGTTCTTTTAGATAATGTTTTGCCGGGTGATATTTATCTTAAAGCTCGTGAAATGAAATTTAATTGTGATGTAAACCGTGTTTGTATGATTGTGAAAGTAACTTCCAAATCAGATGCTTCGCCGTTTGATGTTGTTCAAGGTTTATTCCCAGATAAAACAAAGGATTTTGTAATTAGCATTAATGAAAATGATATTGCATTAGTAAAAGAAATAAAGAAAGATACAGACCCAAAATCTTTGGAAAAATTAGCCGCATCTATAGTGGATACACTTTCCGGTGAATATTATACGCACGCTGTGTTAGGTGTAGGTACTGCTGTAAGTGGAATCAGAGAGCTTGCAAGATCATTTAAAGAGGCTCAGGTTTCAATTGAAGTTGGAAAAGTATTCGATACAGAAAAAAGTGTTATTACATACGATCATTTAGGAATTGCTAGACTTGTATATCAGTTGCCAACTACACTTTGTGAAACATTCTTAAAAGAAGTATTTAAGAAAGGTTCTTTAACCTCTATGGACCACGAAACACTTTTCACTATTCAAAAATTCTTTGAAAACAGCTTAATTGTTTCAGAAACTTACAGAAAACTTTTTGTGAAAATAAATACACTTGTTTACAGACTTTAAAAAATTAAAAAAATTACTGTATTA
>JAFRKM010000086.1 GCA_017431755.1 Clostridia bacterium | reverse complement strand
TAAAGAAATTGCAGAAAAAGTGAATAAAACTTTTGAAATAGATATCCAAACTGGTTCTAAAAATATGGTAATAGTGAAAAATATAGATGCATTTAGATTGTGTGAACATCATATAGCTCTTATGTACGATATGAAAATTTCCGTAGCGTATGTTCCAAGTGGTTTTGTGCTTGGGCTTTCTAAAATTGTACGATTGGTAGATATGGTTTGCAAACGTCTTCAGCTGCAAGAAAAAATAGGCGAAGATATTTTGGAAGTTATGAAAATTTTAACCCAAAGTAACGATATAGCAGTAAATATAAGAGCAAAACATAGCTGTGTAACGGCCAGAGGCATACAGAATGTGTCTTCTGAAACGGTAAGCAACCATTTTAGTGGTATTTTTAAAGAGAGCGTGGATTATCAAAACTTATTTTTAAATAGTTTAAATTAATAAGTAGGGGTTTAAATGAAAAATCTTTCGGATATTAAAGTTATAAAAAAAATACTAAATAGTTTCGGATTTAAATTTTCTAAATCACTTGGACAAAATTTTATAGTAGACGGCTCAGTTTGTCCACAAATGGCGGAAAATTTAACCGAAAATAAAAATAGCGGAGTAATAGAGATTGGCCCGGGAATAGGCGTTTTAACTGCTCAGCTTGCAGAGCGTTTTAAAAAGGTTATCTCTGTGGAAATTGATAAAAGATTAGTTCCGATTTTAAAAGAGACCAAGGCAGAATTTGAAAACGTAAAAATAATTAACGCCGATATTCTTAAAATAGATTTAAATAAGCTTATTGAAACGGAATTTAAAGATTTTGACGAAATAAATATTTGTGCAAATTTGCCGTATTATATAACGTCAGAGGTAATAATGTATATTTTGGAAAACGAAAAAATAAATATAAATTCTTTGGTCTTAATGCTTCAAAAAGAAGCTGCCGAAAGAATTTGTGCCCGCCCAGGCACACGTCAGTCCGGAGCTATAAGTTTAGCGGTTAGATATTATGGTGATCCGGAAATTTTATTTCCTGTAAATAAAGAATGTTTTATACCTATTCCAAAGGTGGATTCCTCGGTAATAAAAATTAATTTAAATAACTCAAATTCTAAAATTATAAAAGATAAAACCAAGTTTTTTAAAGTCGTAAAAGCCACTTTTCTTCAGCGCAGAAAGAATATTTTAAATTCACTTAGTGCAGGAATGAGTAAAAGCAAGGACGAAATAAAAAACATTTTAAATTCTGCTGGTATAAATCCAAACTTTAGGGCAGAGCAACTTAGCTTTGAAGATTTTTCAGAAATTTCTAATTTGATCTAAAAAGAAAAGTGTAGAATTATGTAAAATCCTGTTGTAATCGGTTTTTGATGGTGGTAAAATTACTTTTAGTTAGAATTTTTATAAGAGAAGAGGTTACGTTTTTAGATGAGAAAATATTTTTTCTTGAAATTTGGTGTAGTTTTATTATTATTTTTTGGAGTAGCTTTTGTGGCTGTGCATGGCATTAAGTCTAATGAAAATTTTGAGTTTAACAGTTTTTTGGGGATTGTCGGAATCCCAAAAGGTCATGAAGTTGAGTGTGAATGCGGTAAGATAAATGGTCAGCCTTGTCATAATAAATTAACTGATGAATACTGTGTTTACATAAATAAAATTACTAATGAACAGGCTGTAGTTAGTTTAGAATGTGCTAAAAATAAGTTTGAATTTTCTGAAAACACAGATAGTTTAAATAGAATTGGTGTTGGTTTTTGGTATAATGACAAAATAGAAAATGTTGATAATTTAAACTGTATTAAAGTGTTAAATTATTTTTTTAATTTTCAAAATTGGGAAAAAGATGAAAATGGTTTTACTATAAATCTTGAAAATTTATATAGAGAATTAAATATAAAATGTGATGAAAAAAATTTAAATATTATTGAGAAGCCAGGAACTTTGTTTTTTAAAACAATTTATTTAGACAAAGATTTCTTTGTGCCGCGTTTTTCTGTGCGCGAGGGAACCAAAGACAGTGAAAAACTTATGGTGGAAGTTTATGTTGCGTATGATAAATTTTGCAAGTGCCATGGTATAGATAATATTTATGGATATAATAATGTGAAATTTGATAATAATTTGGGTATGTTTCACAAATCTTTTTATTAAAAAATATTGCATGATTAGTAGAAATTTTACTATTTAAACTAAAAAATCAAATTAGAGTTTCAAATTATATATAATTTTTTATAAAATATGTATTGACAAAATATGTAGGGTATAATATAATCGCTTTATCATAAATTAGAGAGGGGGGAAAATAAATATGTTAGCACGAAGAGAATTGAAAAAAATGGCGAAAGAACAAATAAGAGGAGGTTCTTTATTAGTCTTTTTGGTAATTAGTCTTTTGGCTCCGATAGTAATCGAATATGTTTTTTCTAGAATTAGTGGAATTGTTACGCTGTTGCTTTTGCCACTAAATTCAAAGGAAGTTGTAGATACTGGTATATATTCTCTTAGTAAGACAGTGGATCCCGATATTCAAGCCAGAATAATATCGAACATGTTTCCTTTCATTTTACAAGTGATTAGTATTGCTATCAGTGTTGGTTTCGTAATGTCACTTATAAAGATGTTTATTGTGGGGCCGCTTAATGTTTCACGGTCTTATGCATATCTTGAAGCTGCAAACGGAAGAAAACCAGAATATTCTATGATTAGTTATGGATTTGAAAATTGCTGGGTAAAAGCTGGTTTGCTTACTATTTTAGAGAATATTTTTATAGTCCTTTGGTCCCTTCTTTTCATTATTCCGGGAATAGTTAAAGCATTTGCTTACAGCATGGCAGAATTTATTATAGCAGAAAATCCAGATATTAGTCCTTTGGATGCAATTACAAAAAGTAAGGAAATGATGAAAGGTCATAAATTTGAATTATTTGTTCTTGGTTTGTCATTTTTCTGGTGGGCTTTGTTAGTAGTTATTACATTTGGTATTGCTTCTATTTATGTATTGCCATACATTCAAGCTACACAAGCAAATTTCTACTTAAAATTAAAAGAAGAGCAAGGTGAAGCATCAGTACCAACTGTGCCAGCCGAACCGGTTAAACCAGCTGACGCAAATTAAAAAAGAATAAATAAACTTAAAAAAACCACTTATTAAATTAAGTGGTTTTTTTGTTTTTTATTATTAAAAAAGTTGTAGAAATTAATATTATTATTGCACTAAAAAGAGAAGAAACTTTAATTGGGGTGTTTGGAATCATTAAACTATCCGTTCTAAAACTTTCTATTATTATTCGCAATGTTCCATAAATTAAAAGATATGTAAAAAAGATAGTCCCACTTTTTAATTTTTTATTTGATAGAAAATGTAAAATTAAAAAGCAAATAAAACATCCTATTGATTCATATAAAAAGCAGGGATGAACAGTTTGAAAATTTGTGTTTTCACTTGCCATACCCCAAGGGAGATTTGTAATTGTGCCGAATGCTTCTTGATTTACAAAATTTCCCCACCTTCCAATTAATTGACCAATTGTAAGTCCAATGCATGTGATATCTAAAATAGGGAGAAGCTTTCTTTTTTTTATTTTGCAAAATATTAAAATGCCTAAAAAGCCGCCTATTGCAGCGCCATATATTGCAATTCCACCGTTTGAGATTTTGATTATTTCCTGTGGGTTTTTAATGTAAAAATCTCCCGGATAAAATACCACATAATAGATTCTTGCAAAAATTATTGCTAAAACAGAAGATATAAACGTAAAATCAGAAATTTCATCAATTTTTAAGTTGTATTTTTTTCTTTGTGAAACTATATAAATATATGCTAAAACAAACCCCACGGCTATTATTACGCCATACCAGTGAATTGTTATATCCCCAATTTGAGCTAAGATAGGGTCTAAAGAGATTTTTATATTTAACTTTGGAAAAGAAACATGATAGGTAATATTATTGTTCATTTTTTGGCCTTACAACCGATAATGCCGAGTTATTTATGTCCAGTTTTTTATTTAATTGAGTATTTAGTTCGTTATAATCGGCGTTTTTTAAAGTTTCAAGATATTTAAATATTTCTTTTCCTGACAAAGCAAAATCCAGTTGTAAATTTGCTATTGATGATACACTGTTAAACACCGCCAGGCTTTGCCCGTATACATATTTTTTAGCTCTTTCGAATGTTTTTTTGTCAATTCCGTTTTGGTGTGCTTTTTCTATATGTTTTTTAATTATTTCACAGGCTTTTTCTGGTTTTTGTGATTCCCCGGAAAAAATAACGGATGCGTAACCTGGACCTTCTAGATATTCATTTGAAAAAGAAAGCTCGTTTATTGACTGTGTTTTTATTAAGTCGTAGTACATGTCGGAAGATTTTGACGATATGGCGTTAATTATTAGATCGTTATAAACGAGGTCCTTTATGGATACTCTTTGTCCTTTTGAAATATTTTCCTTAAATCCAATATTAAACACCGATGTTTCCACATCCAGTCTTTCGGTAATTTCTTTTTTTGCGATTTCATATGGTTCATCGGGGAAAAAGCGTTCAATTTCAACTTCGGGAGAAAATTTAAGATTTTTATCTACCATTTCAAATACTTTCATATAGTCCACATTTCCAACAATGCATAAACACATATTGTTTAGACTGTAAAAAGCGTTATAGCACTGATAAAGCGTTTCTGGTGTTATTTTAGAAATTGATTCTACCGATCCTGCAATATCAATATTTACGGGATGATTTTTATAAAGTGCTCCTAGTAAATTTATTAAAACTTTCCAGTCTGGGCTGTCATTGTACATTTTAATTTCTTGAGAGATTATTCCTCTTTCTTTTAAAACTCCTTGTTCGGTAAAATATGGCGATTGAACAAAATTCAACAAAATTTCCAAAGATTTGTCGAAATTATCCGCGCAAGAGAATAAATAAGCTGTTTTTTCAAATGAGGTGTATGCATTTGCGCTTGCTCCTGTTTTGGCAAAAAGTTCAAAAGCATCTCCTTTTTTGGTTTCGAATAATTTGTGTTCTAAATAGTGAGCTGTACCGTCGGGTATGTTAGTATATGAAGTTTCACTTTTTAGTTTAAATTTATTATTTATAGAACCAAAATTGCTGCCTATTATAGCGTATTTTGAATTGTATTCTTTTTTAGGATAAACGTAAATATCAAGTCCTGATGGGTGCTTCATATTAAAATAGTTTTCTTTTAGAATTTCGCTGGTTATTTTTTTAGGATTCATAATTACTCCTTACTGCCCGATAGAATATAAATAGTATCAAGCGAAATTTTTAATGCTGCATTTATTACATCTTCCCTGGAAACATTTTCTATTTCTTTTATGGATTCTTCGGGGCTTTTTTTGATGTCATCAAATGTTTGCAGTAAGTACCAGTTGCCCAGTACTTCTATATTGTCTTGGATTTTTTTCATGCTTTGTTTTAAATAAAGTTTTGTTTCTTCAAATTGTGAATCGGAAAAATTTCCCAACTGGATGTCCTTAATTTGTTCTAGTATTTCTTTTTTTGCTTTTTCTATATTTTGTTGTTCTACGCCACTTTCAATTAGAATGATTCCTTTACTGGCGTTGTATCTTGAATTGCAGTAATAACATAAACTGAGCTTTTCTCTTACGTTTAAAAAGAGTTTTGATTGAGGTGTACCACCCAAAAGAGCATTCATAACTTTTACGGCCGGAACTTTTTCATTTGGTTTTGCAATTTCAGATCTAAATCCCATTACTAATTTGCACTGAGTAACATCCATGTGTTCTTGCTTTTGGGTTATTTCATCAGCTTTTTTGATAACTTTTGTTTTAAATGAAGAAATTTTGTTTCTTTTTATGTTTTGAAATCTCTTTTTAAATTCGTCTATAACGAATTTATTTTCTTGATTTCCTATCATTACTATTTCTATACTAGCGCTTTCTAGCAAGCTTTTCCATGCTTCAAAAACAATTTTAGAATTAAGTCTTTTTGCATCTTCTATGGTGCCTAAACAATTAATGCCATATTTTTCGTTTTTACACATAGTTTCTTCGCATTTGATGCGTGCATAATTTTTTTTATCGTTTCTTTCGGATTTTATTTCCTCAATAATTTGTGTTTTTTCGCGCTCAATATCTTCATCAAAAAATATGCCTTTGTCGTTAAAATTAGTGTTAAATATCAAATCGCAAAGTAAATCGGAAAGATTATTTATGTTTTCGCTTTTATATGGCAAAAAGCGATCATCAGCGCTAAACGCTGTGATAGTAAGTGCTTGAAAGTCACCAATTTTGCTTACACTTGGTGTAATACTTGTGCCGTAAAGCTCTTCTAATTTTTGGTTTAAAAGCTTTATGGAAGGGTGTTTTTTGCAATTATGCGTAAGCAGACTTGGAATAACTGCGTTTTTAGAAGCGCAATTTTTGTTTAGTGGTGTAAACATAGAAAATGATATTGCTATATTTTTAAATTTTTTTTCCGGAATGTAGCTAAAATTAACACCTGGGAAGATTTCTGTACGGGTTATATTTGGCATGAATAATTCCTCCGTGAATTTATCTTTTTGGCTTTCTGGATACTATATTTTACGTTTCTTTTTTTTCTTCTTTTTTGGTTTTAAAGTTATAATTATGCCGATTATAGATATGCTTATGAAAGCAATTCCGCCGTAAAGCAAGAGTGACCCGTCATAAAAAAAATCATTTGATGATTCGTTTGATTTAATAAAATTAAAACCACCTTCAGTTTGATCATCTGATTCTTTTGAAGAAGTAAAAGCATTTTTTATGTTACTAATTATGCTTGCGTTTGCTTGTGTGTATGGGACCGCAAACAACCATATTAAACATGCCACAGATAAAGAAACAAATTTTTTAAATTTTTTGTTCAAGATTTTTTACCTCCTAAAAATTAATTATACTAATTTATTATACTATATTATAGTAAAAAAATCATATAGTAAAATATTATACAACTAAAGGCTAAAAAATAAATTTATTGTTTAAATTACTTTTTTTCTAATAAAGTTTTGAATTTTTTTTAAATTAATATTATACTGTATTGTCGTAACCTGTTTTCGGAGGGATACATATTGGAAGATATAAAATTGTTAATTACGCATGCTCTTGAATCGCGAAAAAGCGCATACGCGCCGTATTCGAAATATAAAGT
>JAFRKM010000085.1 GCA_017431755.1 Clostridia bacterium | reverse complement strand
TTATTGCTGGACCGGATATTGTTTCGCGTGGCTTTGTGTATGTAAGGGAATCTGAACATTTAATTGAAGAGGCCAAAAAGGTTGCTCTTAATGTTTTGGAAAATTGTGCTGATAAAAGAATGCGTGATTGGGGTATGATGAAAACAAAATTAAAAGACGAGCTTTATAAACTTTTCCATAATAAAACTCGTAGGAACCCTGTAATATTGCCGATTATTATGGAAGTATAATATTTTTATTATTATTTTTAAAAAAAGCTGGAGAAAAACTTATTTTATAGGTATAATAATATTACTTATAAATGTTTTCTCTAGCTTTTATTTTTGAGAGGTGAAATCAAATTGAAAAATAGTAATGCTTTAATTTATAGAATTCTTATATTTATGATTTCTATATTTTTAATTATCAGTTTGCCGTTTGTGCTTTATAATTATGTAATATTTGCTGTTAGTGTTTGTATTGGCCTTGTTGGTGCATTAGTCCTTTTTATGTTTTTAAAAAGCTATAGTGGATGTAAATTTAAAACGGTAAACGTTATTAAAGAATATATTGATTCTAATTATAAAGACTTAATTGACTGTATACAAACACCCCTAATTTTAACTGCGGTAAAAGATCCAGACAAAATTATTCTTTACAATAAAGAATTTAAAAAAGAATTTCTTGAAGATGGTTACTGTGCAAATGATTTGATATTCACATATACTTCTGGCCAGACAGCAGAAAGTTTACTTGCTAAAGAGAAAACAGCAATTTTTTATAAAGAAAAGAAATATAATGTAAATGCAGAAAAAATAGGAGATTTTATTGTTTTTTGTTTTCAGGATGATACAAAATATAGAGAGTTAAAAAAGAAATATGTTGATTCTAGAGCATGCGTTGGGCTTGTTATGTTTGATAATAAAGAAGAGCTTGCCGAAAGTTCAGAAGATGAAAAAATGTCTATAGTAAGAGTATCAGTTGATAATATACTAAGTGGTTGGGCAAAGGGAATTAACGGTATTTTAAAAAAGTTAAATGATGGAAAGTATATAATTGTATTTGAAGAAAAGTATTTAAAAGTTTTTATATCTGAAAAATTTAAAATTTTAAATAAAATTCACGAAGCTAAAATAGATAACCATAAATATGCTACGATTTCTATTGGACTAAGCAGAGGAGCAGAAAATTTTTTAGAAGCAAGAATTTGGGCAGAAAAGGCACTTAATATGGCTTTAGGACGTGGAGGAGATCAGGTCGCCATAAAAAACAAATCTAAATATGAATTTTTTGGTGGTGCTTCAAAAGGGCTTGAAAAACGTAGTAAAGTCCGTACTCGTGTGGCAGCTATGGCTATTTTAGAAAAAATTGAACTTAGTGATAGTGTGTTTATTATGGGGCATAAATATTCTGATTTTGACGCAGTAGGAGCAGCCGCAGGCCTTTATGGAGTATGTTCAAAAATAAAAAAGAAAAGAACATATATTGTTATTGATAAAAATCACTCACTTGCGGATTCGGCTATTAATCATTTAGAAAAATCAGGGTCAGAAAATATTTTTATAGATTCTGAAGAAGTGCTTCCTTTAATAACTGAAAATTCTCTTCTTATAGTAGTTGATACACATTCGGTCAGATTTTTAGAAAGTCCTGATGCGTATCAAAAAAGTAATAATGTTATTGTAATTGATCACCATAGACTTAGTGTAGATAAAATAAAAAACGCAGCCATATTTTTTCACGAGCCTTTTGCTTCATCCACTTGTGAAATGGTTGCGGAATTAGTACAGTATATGGGGGATAAATATTTAAAAAAATCTGAAGCTGAATGTTTACTTGCTGGGATTATGCTTGATACCAAAAATTTTTCGCTGAAATCTGGGATAAGGACGTTTGAAGCAGCGGCTTATTTAAAGAAAAAGGGTGCTGATAATTTTACGGTTAAACGAATGTTTGCAAATTCAATGGATACCTATAAACTTAGGTGTAAAATAATTGAAACGGCATATATGTTTGGTGATTGCGCAATTGCAAAACTTGAGGAAAAAGTTAAAAATATGCGAGTTTCTTGCTCGCAGGCGGCTGATGAGCTTCTTAATATAAAAAATGTAAAAGCATCTTTTGTTATTTTTTCGTCTGGCGAAACCGTGAATATATCTGCAAGATCTTTAGGAGATGTGAATGTTCAAGTTATAATGGAGAAACTTGGCGGAGGTGGACATCAAACAATGGCTGCTGTGCAAATTGAAGGTGTGACTATAGAAGAAGCTGAGCAGCGCCTTATTGAAATAATAAAAGAAAACGTATCACTTAAATAGTTAGGAGAATTAATTTATGAAGGTAATTTTGCTTGAAAACGTAAAGAAAAAAGGTAAAAAAGGGGACGTAGTAGAAGTTCCGGACGGTTATGCAAAAAATTTTCTTTTTCCAAAAAATTTAGCCAAAGAAGCAACGTCACAGTCGTTGACGGAATTATTTAACGAGAAATCTTCAAATGAGCACAAAAAAGAAATGGAAAAAGCGAAAGCCGAAGAAATAGCAGAAATTATAAAAGAAAAAATAATAAAAATAACTTCTAAAGCTGGTCAAAATGGCAAACTTTTTGGCTCGGTGACCACAAAAGATATATCAAATAAAATAAAAGAAGAGTTTGGTGTGGATGTAGATAAACATAAAATCGCTTTAGAATCCGATATAAAAGCATTTGGTACATATAAATTTACTGTAAAGTTATATTCTGGAATAGCTGTTCCAATGGCTGCCATGATAGCGGAAGAATAAAAACAAAAAAGCTCCCACTCTGCAAAAAAAGCAGGGCGGGAGTTTAATAATTATTTGTTTTTAAGAGAGATAAAACGGTTTAGTTATTGGTGGTCATTATATATAATATCCCACATAATCATGTCG
>JAFRKM010000084.1 GCA_017431755.1 Clostridia bacterium | reverse complement strand
TTATTTATATTTTCCATACTTTCAAAATATTCAAGGCAACCCGCTTCAAAATAAATTTTTGGCTGAACTTTAACCCACTGCATATTGACCCTCCTTTTAAAAACTCTTTTTATATTAATAAGATTTTCTACCGAAATATTCGAGGTTGTTGAATTTTTCCCCCAGGAGCCACATCCAAGGGTTAAAGACGGCGTAGCGGCATTGTATATATCTCCAATCGCACCTTGCGACGACGGAGAGTTAATTATAATTCTGCTTGCATGCATCTGCGTGCCAAATTCATTAATAATTTTTTCGTTTTCACTATGAATAACTGCCGTATGACCTTCACCATTAAACTTAAGAATTTCTTTGCAAATTTCAAAGCCCTCACTCGGACTTGAAACTTTATAATACGAAAGTACAGGCGAAAGTTTTTCCATAGAAAGCGGACTTTCTTTTCCTACCATACTTAGCGGCACAATTAAAATTTTAGTGTTTTTGGGAGTATCTATTCCCGAACTTTTGGCAATTTCATATGCACTTTTTCCTGCCACAAATCCATTTAAAAAATATTTTTCGGGATTAATCATATAATTTTCAAGATTTTTTATTTCAGAATCATTTAAAAAGTAGCAACCGTTTTCCACCATTATTTTTTCAAAATCATTTGCTATTTTTTCATCGACTATAACAGACTGCTCTGACGCACAAATCATGCCGTTATCAAAAGTTTTCGACATAATTAAATCATTACACGCGCTCTCTAAATCAGCACTTTCTTCTATGTAACATGGCACGTTTCCGGGGCCTACCCCAAGCGCAGGTTTACCTGTAGAATATGCTGACTTAACCATTCCCGAACCGCCAGTTGCAAGTACAACGTCCACATTTTCATGATTCATAAGAAGAATAGTTGCTTCCAGCGAAGGGGTTTCTATCCACTGAATACAATTTTTTGGTGCTCCATTTTTAACTGCGATTTCATACAGCATTTTTGCAGCAAAAACAGAACATTTTTGAGCACCCGGATGAAACGCAAATATTATAGGATTTCTCGTTTTAACACATATTATTGATTTAAATATAGCTGTGGAAGTCGGATTTGTAACAGGCGTTACTCCCGCAACGATGCCAAGTGGACATGCAATTTCAGTATAGCCTTTTTCTTCATCTTGATTTATAATTCCAACGGTTTTTTTATATTTTATATGGTTCCAAACATACTCCGAGGCAATCATATTCTTTATTATTTTATCTTCAAAAACGCCCCTGCCAGTTTCCAAAACAGCTTCTTTTGCCAAAACCACCCTGTTTTCCATAGCTATTTGTGCCATGGCACAGCAAATTTTATCTATTTCTTTCTGAGTCATTTTTTCGTATTCGGATGCTGCTTTTTTTGCATTAATAACAAGCTCATCAATCATATCCTGAATATTTCTCTTACCCGAATTTCCCATAGTAATATAAATCACCCCTTTACTTCACTTTATGTTTTAAGTATACAGGTAATGATTTTTTATTTAATCACCACATTTAAAAGCCTATTTGGAACATATATTACTTTAACTATTTCTTTACCGTTTACAAAATTATTAAACGCAAGGCATTCATTCTTTGCTTTTTCAAAAACTTCATTTTGAGAAATCCCTAAATTACAATTAATTATTCCTCTGAATTTACCATTTACCTGAAGCGCTATTTTAACTTGGCTGTCTTTACATTTTTCCTCGTCATACTCAGGCCACTTTGAAACACTTACAAAGCCTTCCCCTAAGCCACAATTTTGCCACACTTCTTCTGCAATATGCGGCGCAAAAGGCGAAATCAACAAAGCAAATATTTTAAGCTGCTCACGGGTTATGGATCCTGCATTATAAACCTCATTTATCAAAGCCATAAGCGCTGCTATTGCTGTATTAAATTTAAGAATTTCGATATCTCTATCAACCTTTTTTATTGTTTTATGAATAATTGAAGCAAGGTTTTTATTTTTTTCATTTGGCTCACTTATTAACTCTTGAAGCCCCCAAAATCTTTCTAAAAACCTCTTACAACCCTTAATTCCTTTTGTACTCCAAGGTGCAGGCTGCTCATAATCACCTATAAACATTTCATAAAGGCGCATTGTGTCGGCACCATACTCTGCAATAATCTCGTCAGGGTTAACAACGTTTCCTCTCGATTTGCTCATTTTTTCTCCGTTTTCTCCAAGCACAAGGCCATGACTTATACGCTTTTTATACGGTTCCGATTCCGGCACAACACCAATATCATAAAGAAATTTATACCAAAACCTACTGTAAAGCAAATGAAGCGTAGTGTGTTCCATACCGCCATTATATATATCAACAGGCATCCAGTATTTCATAGCTTCGCTTGATGCTAAAGCTTTATCATTTTTAGGGTCAAGGTACCTTAAAAAGTACCATGATGAACCTGCCCATTGCGGCATTGTATCTGTTTCTCTTTCAGCTTTTCCGCCGCATTTTGGGCAAGTAGTGCTAAGCCATTCTTTCGCATTTACAAGCGGCGACTCACCGCTATCAGATGTTTCAAACTTTTCCAAATCCGGAAGTGTAAGCGGTAAATCACTTTCTTTTAGTGGAACATATCCACATTTTTTGCATTTAACTATCGGAATCGGTTCTCCCCAATATCTTTGTCTGGAAAACACCCAATCCCTTAGTTTATAATTTATTTTTTCTTTGCCTTTCCCGTTTTTTACAAGCCAATTGATAACCGCTTTTTTTGCTTCATCTGTGGTAAGACCATTTAAAAACTCAGAATTTATAGCTTTACCATTTTCATTAATAACTTCTAGCACATTTAAATTATATTTTTCGGCAAATTCTTTATCTCTTTTATCGTGAGCAGGTACAGCCATTATGGCCCCCGTTCCGTACGAAACCAAAACATAATCTGCAACGAATATCGGTACTTTTTCTCCATTAACAGGATTTATAGCATATATTCCTTCAAGCTTTACACCGGTTTTTTCTTTGGCAAGTTCAGAACGTTCCACATCGGTTTTTTTCTTTGCGTTTTCTTGATTTTTATTAACCTATTCAAAATTTTCTATGCTTTTACTCCATTTTTCAATGAGTTCGTG
>JAFRKM010000083.1 GCA_017431755.1 Clostridia bacterium | reverse complement strand
TTCTAGGGTTGTGGCAGGAGTGCATGTTGTATGTGTGGTTTTGTATTTCAACCAAACCGCTTTCCGACATTTTAGCAATCGGCTCCCAACCCGCATGCGCGTAAACCGGGTTTTCGTCTTTGATTTCGGTGTACCTTTCAGACTCTTTTGCTATTGGTGAAAAAACAAATTTGGCACCATATTTTTGCGCAAGCGGAAAAGCAAAGAGAAAATTATTGTATGCTCCATCATCAAAGGTAAGAAGTATCGGCTTTTCTGGCAAATCTTTTTCACCTCGGGAAAATGCAATAAGGTCTGAAATTAAAATCGTTTCAAATCCATTATTTTTTATGTATTTCAAATCTTCTTCAAAAGTTTTTTCGGATATAATAAATTTATTTTCTTTTTGGGGATTTTTTAAAATCATATGATACATCAAAATGGGCAATTTTCTTTCTTCCGGGTTTGTGTTTTGATTGCGAGGTGGTGCCACGGAATAAAAATTAGACACAAGAGCACTTGCCATTAAAATAATTAAAGCTGTAAACAGTATTATTTTTACTTTTAGATTATTTTTAATAAACAATTTAATATGCAAGGAGAGTCCCCTCTTTAAATTTTTGATTTTATTTTTTAAAATATATGAATAAATATAAAATAATTATTACTGTAAAGAAAAAAGCTTGACAGATAAAAAAATATGTAGTAAACTAAGAAATATACTGTAAAGTTAATAGCTTTACAGTGGATAAAAAGAGGTAATAATATGGATAAAGATATTAACATGGCGCTTCTTTTTGATACTTACGGAAGCATTTTGTCTGATTTGCAGCATGATTGTTTAGATATGCACTATAATCAAGATTTTTCTCTTTCGGAAATATCGGACAATGTAGGAAAAACTAGGCAAGGGGTTTACGATTCTATAAAAAGGTCTGAGCAAATCCTTGAAAATTTAGAAAAAAAATTGGGCTTTTTGAAAAAAACCAATGATTTAAAAGAAAAAATTGATAATGTTAAAAAATTGATTAGTGAAATGCCTGATGTTAGTAATCCGCTTGCAAAAGAAAAAATAGAAGAAATCAAAAAAACATTAAATAAAATTCAATTTTAAGGTGGGTGATATTTTTGGCGTTTGAAAATTTATCAGAAAAAATTTCTGCAGCTTTTAAAAAACTCAAGTCTAAAGGAAAGCTTACGGAATCTGATGTAAAAAGCTCCATGAGGGAAGTTCGTTTAGCGCTTTTGGAAGCGGATGTAAACTATAAAGTTGCGAAAGATTTTACAAATAAAGTAATAGAAAGATCTATTGGCTCAAAAGTTATGGAAAGCTTAACACCTGCGCAAATGGTAATAAAAATAGTAAACGAAGAGCTTACAAGCCTTATGGGCGGGGAAGAAAAAAATAGGCTTAATATTTCTTCTAAGCCGCCAACAATTATAATGCTTTGCGGACTTCAGGGGTCAGGTAAAACTACACACGCAGCAAAACTTGCATTAATGCTAAAAAAGCAGGGTAGAAGGCCACTTCTTGTGGCGTGTGATATTTATCGTCCGGCAGCAATAAAACAGCTTCAAGTTTTAGGTTCGCAAGTTGGAGTTCATGTTTTTGAAATGGGCGATAAACCACCGGTAGAGATTTCTAAAAAAGCGCTTTCTTATGCTAAAGATTATGGTAATGATGTAGTGATTATCGATACAGCGGGAAGGCTGCAAATAGATGAAAAACTTATGAACGAACTAAAAGATCTAAAGCAAGAGCTAAACCCACACGAAATACTCCTTGTTGCAGATACTATGACGGGTCAAGATGCTGTAAATGTTGCAAAAACATTTAACGAAACGCTTGATATCACAGGAGTAATACTTACAAAGATGGATGGTGATACCAGAGGCGGTGCGGCGCTTTCTATAAAAGCTATTACTGGAAAACCTATAAAATTTGTGGGTACAGGCGAAAAGCCGGAAAACATAGAAGATTTTCATCCGGATAGGATGGCGTCAAGAATTTTGGGTATGGGCGATGTTTTAACGCTTATTGAAGACGCAGCGACAAATTTCGACAAAGCTCAAGCCGAGAAAATGGCTCAAAAATTTGAGAAAAGCACATTCGATTTAAACGATCTTAAAGATCAAATGATGCAAATTAAAAAGATGGGTCCGATTAAATCGATTTTATCCAAACTACCTGGTATGGATAATAAATTAAAAGATGTTGACCTTG
Source organism: Clostridia bacterium (assembly GCA_017431755.1). Taxonomy (GTDB): domain Bacteria; phylum Bacillota; class Clostridia; order Oscillospirales; family Acutalibacteraceae; genus UMGS1491. The sequence goes on along the minus strand of JAFRKM010000083.1, from coordinate 3,410 downwards.
ATGATAAAGTTATAGATAGACTTAATGCAATAGTTCTATCTATGACGCCAAACGAAAGAAAAAAACCGTCAATTATCGATGCACGGAGAAAAAGAAGAATAGCGTCCGGTAGTGGAACGAAAGTTGAAGATGTAAATAAACTTCTTAAACAGTTTGAACAAATGAAAAAGTTTATGAAAAAATTTGGTGGTAATAAATTCAAAAGGGGTATACCTGGGTTTAGGTTTCCCAAATTATTTTAAATCGCTTTATATGTTTATATAATATATAAAAATAAATTAAATTTTGGAGGAAAAACAAATGGCAGTAAAAATTAGACTTCGCAGAATGGGAGCACACAAGAAACCTTTTTATCGTATAGTGGTGGCAGATTCACGTTCACCGCGTGACGGTAGATGTATTGAGGAAATTGGATATTTTAATCCGATGACAAATCCTGAAGAGATTAAACTTGATATGGAAAAAGCTGAAAAATGGATTTCTAACGGCGCTCAACCAACCGAGAGAGTAAAAAGCATAATGAAATCCTTAAAAGAATCAAAATAAACATAAAGGAGAAAAGTTTTAATGGATGATGTTATTGAAAATCTGTTGAATGCTCTTGTTAGAGAGTTAATTCTTAATCCAGACGCTTTAAAAATAGAAAAAGATACATCTGCGGAAGACGGACTTATTGTATATAGAGTTATTGTAGATGAAAGCGATATGGGTAGAATTATTGGTAAACAAGGCCGCATTGCAAAATCTATTAGAAATATCGCCAGAGCGGCAGCGGTGAAAAATGACATGAAAATAGCTGTTGAAATAGGCTAAAGTATAGTGCTTGACTGGATTTTTGCTACTGGTTAAGCACATTAATTTTTGTTTGTAAAATTAGGAGCAATTATGAAAAAAAATGAATATCTTTGTATTGGTAAAATAGCCGGTACAAGGGGAGTAAGTGGAGAAATAAAAATTAATCCTTACACTGATTATCCTGAGGATTTTTATAAGATTAAAAATATATTTTTAGATGTTAATGAAAGTCCAATTGAATTTTTTGATTTAAAAATTCATAAATCGCAAGTTCTTATGAAAATAAAGGAATTAAACAATAAAAATGATGCACAGATTTTGCAAGGTAGATTCCTTTATGCATTAAATAAGGATATTCCAATTGATGAAAACAGTTATTTCATAGAAGATTTAAAGGGCTGCGCTGTTGAAGACGCGAAAAAACATAAAATGTACGGGGTTTTAAAAGATGTTTTTAATAGAGGCGCAAGCGATATTTACGAAATAATTGATTCAAATAATAAAGAATATCTTTTGCCTATAATTGAAGGCACAATTGAAGAAATAAATTTAGATGAAAATAAAATTTTGGTTAATCCATTAAAAGGTGTTTTTGATGAAGATTGATATTATGACGCTCTTTCCTGAGGTTTGTGAGGCATTTTTGTCAAGTAGCATAATTGGTAGGGCAAGAAAGAAAGGAATACTGGATATAAAATGCCATCAAATACGTGACTTTGCTTTCGATAAGCACAAACGTGTAGATGATACCCCATATGGCGGCGGAAAAGGTATGGTTATGATGGCTGAGCCAATATTTAAATGCTTTGAAAATATATGTAAGCTACGCGGTAAGCGTCCTACATTGATTTATATGACGCCGAAAGGTAAAGTGTTTAATCAAAAAATGGCGGTTGATATAAAAAATGAATATGATAGTATTGCGATTTTGTGTGGGCATTACGAGGGAGTGGATCAGCGTGTAATTGATGAAATTGTTGATAAACAAATATCCATCGGTGATTATGTTTTAACAGGCGGAGAAATTCCTGCAGTAGTATTTACTGATGCAGTGTGTCGAATGGTGTCGGGAGTGCTTTCGGAAGATGTGTGCTTTGAAGACGAAAGTCATTATAAAAATCTGTTGGAATACCCTCAGTATACTAAGCCTGCCGTATGGCATGATAAAAAAGTACCTGATGTACTTGTTTCGGGGCATCATGCAAATATAGAAAAATGGAAAAACGAGCAATCTCTTGAAGAAACTAAAAAATATCGTCCAGATATTTTAAAAAAATGATATTAAATATTTATATTGAATAAAAAGAGTTAATTTTTTTGGCGTTTTTACCAAATGAAAGCCTTTGAAAATTTGTTTGATGGTAAGAAATGTAAAAATATATATTTAATATTGACTAAAATTATAGTTATGATATAATATTAACATTAGATGGATATTTATATTACTAATAAATTTGTATTATAAATATCAAATGAAAAAATTACAAAACAAAAAATGGGAGGGGAATGATTATGTACGATAAAAATGTGGTGGTTCAAAATCAATTAGGGCTTTATGCAAGGCCGGCAACATTTTTTATTCAAAAAGCTAATGAGTTTAAATCTACAATTTGGGTAGAAAAAGAAGAAAGAAGAGTAAATGCGAAAAGTTTACTGGGGATTCTTTCACTGGCGGTTGTGGGCGGAACAGAAATACGTATTATTGCTGATGGTGAAGATGAGCAAGAAGCTGTTCGCCAACTTGTAAAACTTGTTGAAACAGGTTTATCTGAAAAAAACGAAGAAAATGCTTAGTTTTATATTTAAAAACTAAAAAAGCACCTGATTTCACTTATCAGGTGCTTTTTTTGATTCATTTAAAACATAGGAGGTTTTTATATATGGAATGGAACATGGTAAAGTCACCAGATGATATAGATTATTTATTAAAAACATTTAATAATTTTCACGATAGCTGCATAGTTTTGATTAAGTACGAAAGCGGAGCGTATGTAAATAAATCTAATTCTTCAATGCAACCATTAAACACGAAACGAATTTTATCAGTGGTTTTTCAGTCACAATTCAAAAGCTGCTACTCAGTGGAAATTGTTTTTAATAAATTTAGTAAAACTAAATTTGCAGCCTATTGACGAAAATTACGACTGCATAATCAATAGTGCAACTTTAAAAAAAGTTGATAATTATTTTTTGTGGGAAGATTCCTCTGAGACCTGTTTAATTGAATGTAAAGAAATAATGTGGCGAAAAATTTGATAAACAAATAAAAAACTCACAGCAATAAAAACTGTGGTTTTTTATTTGCCATAATTTGTTTGGCGGAGAAGGAGGGATTTGAATTATAAATTGCTTAATAAACCTAATACAATGTGTATCAACCATATAAATTTAACTTGACTGTTTTTGGGATTTATACGCAATTTAGTGTAAACTCGTAAAATTTAAAATAATCGTTTAAGGAGTGTTTTTAGGGGTAAATATTTTTCTTTAAAGGGGTATAAATAGGGGTATAAATTTTTATCTTTCAAGTATTGATAAATATGTATCCAGACGCTCTTTAATGTAGGACGCAAAAAGCTTTTTCATGGGCGACAAATCATGCTTTTCGTGATATG
>JAFRKM010000082.1 GCA_017431755.1 Clostridia bacterium | reverse complement strand
CCAAGACTAATTTCGCCATTGTCAGTAGCAGGGCCATCTGAAAGGACTTCTCCTGATTTTACACGTTGCTTAACAGAAACTATCGGCACCTGGTTTACACAAGTACTTTGGTTTGAACGTGTAAATTTAGTTAAATTAAATATTTCATCTTTCCCAGAATCATAGTGAACAACAATTCTGTCTGCACTAACACTTTTTACAACGCCATCTTCTTTGGAAAGGACACAAACCCCGGAATCAACTCCAGCTTGATATTCCATACCTGTTCCAACTATTGGCGCTTCGCTTTTTAAAAGCGGGACGGCTTGCTTCTGCATGTTTGAACCCATTAGCGCACGGTTAGCGACATCGTTTTCCAAGACCGGGATCATTGCCGGTGCAACTGACACAACCATCTTCGGTGATACGACCATGAAATCCCCTTCATTTTTTGGGATTTCAACAAACTGATCTTTGCACCTGCCATTAACTTTGGCATTGATAAATTCCCCATTTTTATCTAACGGTTCATTTGCCTGTGCTACTATATATTTATCTTCTTCGTCTGCCGTCATGTAAACAACTTCAGAAGTTACGCGTCCGGTTTTCTTATCCACTTTTCTAAACGGTGCTTCAATAAATCCATATTCATTAACTTTAGCAAATGTTGAAAGGTATGAAATAAGACCTATATTCGGGCCTTCAGGCGTTTCAATCGGACACATACGACCATAGTGACTATAGTGAACGTCCCTGACTTCAAACCCTGCGCGATCCCTGGAAAGCCCTCCAGGGCCAAGTGCGGAAAGTCTTCTTTTGTGAGTAAGTTCAGAAAGTGGATTCGTTTGGTCCATAAACTGTGAAAGCGGCGAAGAGCCGAAAAATTCTTTTATTGCAGCAACAATCGGCCTAATATTAATCAGTGCATTAGGCGTTATTACTTCTAGATCTTGCGCTTGGAGTGTCATTCTTTCTCTTATTACACGTTCAAGCCTGGAAAAACCTATTCTAACCTGATTTTGCAAAAGTTCTCCTACTGAACGAATTCTTCTATTACCAAGGTGATCGATATCATCTGTAACTCCAACACCATGATTTAAACAAATCATGTAGTTAATAGAGGCAAAAATATCGTCCACTATGATATGCTTCGGCACAAGTTCATCTATTCTACTTACAATAGCATTTTTTAATTCTTTTTCAGTTTTACATGTTTCAAGGATTTCTGAAAGAATGCTAAATCTAACTTTTTCTTTAACATCACAAGCTTTTCTGGCATCAAATTTAACAAATTTACTTATATCAACCATACCATTAGATATAATTTTTAATTCTTTTTCACCATTTTTAATATATGCCATGCAAACGCCAGCATTTTCAATTTCTAAAGCTTTTTTCTCGGAAATCACTTCGCCAACATCTGCAATTATTTCTCCTGTCATTGGATTCGGAACTGGACGCGTAAGCTCCTGCCCTTTCAAACGGTGTGAAATAGCTAATTTTTTATTATATTTATATCTTCCAACGCGTGATAAATCGTATCTTCTGGCATCAAAAAGAAGCGAATTTATATGCGCCTGAGAACTTTCAATTGTTGGTGGCTCACCTGGACGAAGTTTTCTGTACACTTCTAAAAGTCCTTCTTCCATACAAGCACATGAATCTTTTTCAAGCGTTGCAGAAATACGTTCATCTTCACCAAAATAATCTATTATTTCAGAATCCGTACCAAGCCCTAAAGCACGAATAAATGTAGTTAGAGGGATTTTCCTGTTTTTATCAATTCTAACATATAATATGTCATTAGAATCAGTCTCGTATTCAAGCCATGCGCCACGATTCGGTATAATTGTTGAGCTAAAAAGTTTTTTACCTGTTTTATCATACTCCATTTTGAAATAAACACCAGGAGATCTAACAAGTTGTGAAATTACAACACGCTCGGCACCATTTATTACAAACGTACCGCTATCGGTCATAATCGGAAAATCACCCATGAAAACATCGGATTCTTTAACTTGACCTGTTTCACGATTTAAAAGCCTTGCCGTTACTCTAAGAGGTGCTGCATATGTAGTATCACGCTCTTTGCATTCATTAATGTCATAAGTCGGATGGTTCACATCCATTTTGTAATCGATAAAATCCAAAACCAAATTACCAGTAAAATCTGTTATTCCGGAAACATCTTTAAAAACTTCTTTTAGTCCTTCTTCCAAGAACCATTTATAAGAACTTTTTTGGATTTCCAAAAGATTTGGAAGTTTTATCACCTCGTCAATTTTAGAAAAATTCATTCTGGTAGTTTTCCCAAGTTGAAGCGGTTTGACATTTGCCATAAACTTACAACACTCCATTTCATTTCTTATACATTTATTTCTATATTCACATTTAATAATTTAATTAGGCACAAAAAATCATTTATCATTTTTTAATCCCAAAAATCAATTTTAAAATCGACATATTATTTTTGCAAAATCAATATAATTTTTCTTGATTTAAAAGCAAAATTATGATAGTATAAAAATGATTCTCATATGTCTACCTTAAATTATGATGCATTATAGTATTCTACCTCATTTTTAAACATTTGTCAAGTATGTATTTATATTTTATATTTGATTTTTGTTTTTTTATCAAATTTTTTTATTTTTCAAGAAAGAAGGGTTCTAAAATGAATATATACGATGAACTAAAACAAAGGGGTTTAGTGGCTCAGGTAACCAACGAAGAAAATGTAGAAAAATTATTAAACAACGAAAAAGTACCCTTTTACATTGGTTTTGAACCCACAGCAGATTCACTTCATGTTGGGCATTTTGTTCAAATTTTAATTATGTCTAGGCTACAAAAAGCAGGACATATTCCGATAATACTATTTGGCGGCGGCACAGGACTCATTGGAGATCCATCCGGTAAAACAGACATGCGTAAAATGCTTTCTACTGAAACAATTGATCATAACATAAAATGTTTTATCAAGCAAGCCTCAAAATTTTTAGATTTTTCGCCTGGAAAAGCTATTATTGTAAATAATGCCGACTGGCTAAGAAATTTAAATTATATAGATTTTTTAAGGGAGATAGGGGTACATTTTTCTGTAAATAGAATGCTTGCAGCAGAATGCTACAAACAACGCTTAGAAACTGGGCTTACCTTTTTTGAACTCAATTATATGCTAATGCAAAGTTACGACTTTTTAGTATTAAATAGAAAATACGGCTGTAAATTAGAACTTGGCGGCGACGACCAGTGGAGTAACATAATAGGCGGTGTAGAACTAGTAAGAAAATGTGACAGAAAAGAAGTCTACGGCCTTACATTTAAACTTCTTGCCACAAGCGAAGGCAAAAAAATGGGCAAAACCGAAAAAGGTGCACTTTGGTTAGACGCAAATAAAACTTCGCCTTATGAATTTTATCAATACTGGCGAAACGTTGGAGACCAAGACGTAATAAACTGCTTAAATATGCTAACTTTTATACCTGTAGAACGAATAAAAGAATATGAAAAATTAGAAGGGCAAGAACTAAACAAAGTTAAAGAAATTTTAGCCTTCGAAATAACAAAACTTGTTCACGGCGAAGAAGAAGCAACTAAAGCAATGAACACAGCCCGTGCACTATTTTCTAATAGTAAAAAGTTGGAAGAAAATATGCCTAAATTTCAAATCTTGCCTGAAATGTTTACAGATGGATGCATTAATATCCAACAAATGTTGGTAGAGTCAAATTTAGCGCCATCCAAAAGTGAAGCAAGAAGACTAATTACTCAAGGTGGAATTTCAATAAACGGCGAAAAAACAGTAGATATAAACTATAGCATAACAAAAAACGCACTGACCAACGGAATCGTAATTAAAAAAGGGAAAAAAGTTTACATGAAAGTATACATTTAAAAATAGCTTCGGATTATTCCGAAGCTATTTTAATAAACAGATTTAACATAACTCTTCATTGCCATGAGGTTTAAAAATGGTTGGTCCCACTTTCATATCCTTATAAAATTTCATAGCTAAAAGCGCTCGACCGCCAACCGATTTAATATCTTTACCGCCACTAACATAACTCAATTCTTGGTCTAATCTAGCTATATCCATATCGTATTCATCTTGACCATATTCATCTTGATTACTTTCAAGAAATTCAAAAAGTTCATCACGACTATATCCCCCTTGAATATCTGAACAAAAATCATAAACATCATCGTAAGTCTCTCGCTCTGCAAGTTCTTTCATCAGGTCTTCCCTTTCCAAAACAGATTCAATCATCTTGTCAATATTGCTTACCATAAAAATCCTCCAAGAAAAACTTTATTTTGTTTAGCTTTAAACGCTCATTATAAGCGACTTTTTAACCACTTTTTCTTCCTCAAAAAAATATTCAGAAATTATCAAACCTCATATTTGTCACCAATTTTAACATGGTACTTTTTGTTTTTCAATAGGTAGTTTTTACAATAAAGTCCATACATAATTAAAAAATAGTGTAACCATTTTTTTGAAGTTGAAATAGTATGTAATGTAAAGATTAAAAGGAGGAATTAATATATGTGTAACAACTTTTTTGGCGGAAACAATTGCTGTTTCATCATCGTACTTATTATTTTAATTTTATGTTGCTGCGGTGATGATAACTGCGGATGTAATAATGGCTGCGGTTGTGGCTGCGGGGGTTAATAAACCCAAAGTACTAAATACCACCTATTATTAGGTGGTATTTTTTATTGACATACATTAGAAAATACTATATAATAAATTATATAATTAAGCCGGTGTGGCGGAATGGCAGACGCGACGGACTCAAAATCCGTTGTTGGCAACAACGTGTGGGTT
>JAFRKM010000081.1 GCA_017431755.1 Clostridia bacterium | reverse complement strand
GCAAAATTGAAAGCTCTTTACCTACATATTTTTGAACTAAAAAATCTCTTCCGCCGTGGAATAAAGTGATTTTTATTTCATTTTCACTTTGAGAAAATTCAAAATCTTTAAAGATTCTTTTAGTAGTGACACTTTTGTTTACGAAAGATTCTATGATTTTTTGTATGTCTATATTTTGTACGTTACTATCTATTTTTTTTATGTTTATTTCGGCGCTTTTTAAGTTAAGATTTGAGTTTATAATAGCTTTTTTGCACGCAGATATGTTTTCCGCGGAAATATTGTTTTCTGAGATTAAGCTTATGATTAATTTTCTGCTGTTTTTGTCTATGCTTAAAGACTCTATGTCAAGATTGGCCATAGAGTCCGGAATTTTAGATATTTCAATGTAATTTTCAAAAAGACTTTTAAATTTTTTCAATGCACTTGTTCCTTTGTTTTTTTATTTTTTTACATCATTTTAATTTCTTTTATAAGTTCCTTTACCAAGTGTTTTTCAGGCACTTTTTTGAATATTTTACCTTTTTTAAATATAATTCCAATGCCGTCTGTGCCGGTAATGCCGATGTCAGCGTCTTTTGCTTCTCCTGGGCCATTAACGACACATCCCATAATTGCAACTTTAAGCTTTTTAGGGTAGTTTTTTAAAGCTTTTTCTACTTCTGTGGCTATTTTAATAAGGTTGATTCTTGTTCTGCCGCAAGTGGGGCAAGAAACAAATGTAATACCTTTATCATAAAGATCCAGAGATTTTAATATGTCAATCCCTGTTTCCACTTCTTCTATCGGGTCTCCGGTTATAGATACTCTTATAGTATCACCGATACCATTTAAAAGTAAAGATCCAATGCCGATTGAGGATTTTATAGCGCTGGTTTTTGAAGTTCCTGCCTCAGTTATTCCTAAATGAAATGGATAATTACATTTTTTAGCTGCAATTGTGCAAGCTTCTACTGTTGTTTTTACGTTTGAAGATTTTATTGATATAACAATATCGTAAAAATCGTATTTTTCTAAAAGCGATGCGTTGTAAAGTGCACTTTCTGCCATTGCTTCAGGAGTCACTTTCCCGTACTTTGATAATAAATGCTTTTCTACTGAGCCTGAATTTACTCCAATTCGTATTGGTATTCCTCTTGTGCTGCAAGCATGAGCTATAGCTTTTATTTTTTCTTCATTTCCTATATTTCCGGGGTTGATTCTGATTTTATCAATTCCTGCAGAAATAGCTTCTAAAGCTAATTTATAGTCAAAATGAATATCTGCTACAAGAGGTATATCAACTTCACTTTTTATAGTGTCAATTAATTTGATTGCGTTTACGTCTGGCACGGCAATTCTCAAAATATCGCATCCAGCTTTTTTTAATTTTTTAGCTTGTTTTAGACTGTTTTCAATGTCATAAGAAGGTATATTAATCATGGATTGTACGGCAACCGGAGAATCTCCTCCGATTGATATGGAACCTATTTTTACTTTTTTAGATAATCTTCTTTCCATTTTACTGAGCTTCTTTCTAGTTTTTTATTATATTTTTATCCTTTACCAAATAATTTTGCAACGTCAAAACAAGAAATAAGAAACATAAGTGCCATTAACAAGAAAAATCCTATTGTGTGTATCCAACCTTCGTATTTTGGGTTTATTTTTTTTCGAGTAATAAGTTCGGCAAGTAAGAATATTATTCTTCCTCCGTCGAGTGCAGGTAGAGGAAGTAGATTTAATACACCTAAGTTTATTGTTAGGAATGTTAGAATGATAAATATATTCATAAATGCAGCAAATACGCTGACTTGTAAACCTTCTGATGTTTTTTCTCCAATTACGGAAGCAATACCTATCGGACCGGACATATTTTTAAAGGATATTTGGCCTTTTATAACTCCCAAAAGACCTCCCCATGCCATTTTGATGGTAGAAATTACATCTAAAAAGGTGGTTTTTAAAAGTGTTCCAATATTTTTTTCCATTGGTTTTAAATAAAAGTCAGGTTGAACTTGGAGTGTGCCGTCTTTATCAGTTATTGTACGGAATTTGACGTCTTTTAGTTCGATTATTTCGCCGTCACGTTTTACTTTTATATTGAATGATTCTTTATTTGGTGCAATAAAGAAATTAAAACTTAAGTCTTTATATGAATAAATTGTAGAACCGTTTATTTTAATAATTTCGTCGTTTTCTTTTAGTCCGCAAGAAGAAGAAACGGCATTTTCATCAAATTTACTTACCGTGTTAGAAACAAGTGTATTTGCTTGGCATAAAATTGTGAATGTCATTAAAAATCCTAGCAGCAAATTCATAATTGCTCCCGAGGCTACTATTATTATTTTTTGCCATGCTTTTTTATTTCCAAATGAGTTAGGTGATTCACTTTCAGAATCTTCACCTTCCATATCGCAAAAACCGCCAATAGGGAAAGCTCTTAAAGAAAATAGAGTTTCACCTTTTTTGAACTTAAATATTCTTGGGCCCATACCGAGCGCGAATTCATTTACTTTAACTCCGAATTTTTTGGCCCAAAAAAAATGGCCAAATTCATGAACAAATATTATTAAATTAAAAAGTAGTATACCAAATATTATTAAAAGTGCAAATATCATTTTGTTCTCCTTACTTTATTTATGTATTATTAATTATATTATATCATATTTTATGGTTTTATAAAATAGTTTATATTTGATGTGATATAACTTCGCGAGTTTT
>JAFRKM010000080.1 GCA_017431755.1 Clostridia bacterium | reverse complement strand
TATACATAGACGTTCTAATAACAGTAAATCTTTTTATAAATTATTTGCTACTTTTGACAACAAAAAAATTTTTATCTCTAAGCTGGAAAACAAAAAGCGCTATTATTGCAGAAATTGTAAGCTGACTTTATTCACTATATATACTCCTTCCAGAAATTAATTTTTTTATATCTTTAATAATTAAATTATTTATGGCCGCAAGTATAATTTTTTGCATATTTGGATTTAAAAGCATCAGGTTTTTTATAAAAACATCACTGTGTTTTTTCTTTGTAAATTTTGTGTTTTCTGGAGTTATGTTAGCGCTTTGGCTTACATTTAAACCTCCGGGCATGGAGATAAGTAACGGAGTTGTCTATTTTAATATTTCGCCACTTGTTTTGGTTTTTTCCACGATAATTTCTTACTTTATAATCGAAATTATAAATAGAATACTTAGCACAAACAACACAAGAGATTCATTTTGCACTATAAAAATAGATTTCGGAGAAAAAACCGAAAAGCTAAAAGCCAAAATCGACACAGGAAATTTACTCAGAGAACCTTTTTCTAATTTACCCGTAATAATAATAAGAAAAAGCATCGCATTAAAAATAGTACCAAAAAATATACTAGACTCCATGAACACATATTCAAATTTAAAAGACAATACATACACCTTAAACAATACACTCTATACTATAAGAATGGTCCCTTTCAGCACTGTGTTGGGAGAGGGCGCCCTCCCGGCATTTAAACCCAAAAAAATAATAACTTCCTCAGAAATTTTCAAAGAAGCCTACGTGGCAATCTGCCCCGACAATACCCTATCGGAAGAAATCGGAGCACTCATAAACCCCGAAATAATAAATTAAAAACGGAGAAAAAACCATGAAAAAAATAATCATATATCTAAAAAAATTCATAAAATCTTTAATTTTAAAAATCTCATCGTGGCACAAAGATATACATTATATTAATGGTCCAGAAGTACTACCTCCACCACTTACCAAAAAAGAAGAAAATCAAATAATGGAAAAAATTCTTTCTGGCGCACCAAATAATATACGTGAACCGTTAATTACTCATAATTTAAGACTCGTTGTTTATATTGCTAAAAAATTTGATTCATCAGGAATATGCATGGAAGATTTAATTTCAATCGGAACAATAGGGTTAATAAAAGCTGTAAACACATTTTCTCCCACAAGAAACATAAAACTAGCAACATATGCATCCAGATGTATCGAAAATGAAATACTGATGTACCTTAGAAAAACATCTCAATTAAAAAACGAAACATCTATTGATGAACCGCTAAATGTTGACTGGGACGGCAACGAGCTACTACTTTCAGACGTACTAGGAAGCGAGTCTGATGCAATAATGTGTAAATTAGAACAAGAAGCTGAATGCGATATGGTAAAAAATGCCGTTAATCACTTAAACAACAGAGATAAACTTATAATGAAACTACGTTTTGGCCTAGATGAAAAAAAAGAACATACTCAAAAAGAAGTTGCGGATTTACTCGGAATTTCTCAGTCATATATTTCACGTCTGGAAAAAAGAATAATTGAAAAACTAAAAAAAGACATAGAAAAAGTTTCATAAACAAAAAAATTTTAACAATTTTATAAAACAAATAAATATTTTTAAATTTTAAAAAAAATAGTATTGACAGGAATTATTAATTATGATAAAATAATTTTTGTCAATAAGTGGTGCGGGTGTAGTTCAATGGTAGAACTTCAGCCTTCCAAGCTGATAGCGTGGGTTCGATTCCCATCACCCGCTCCAGTTTTAGTCAAAAGCAACCATGTGGTGTTGGCATCTGCGCTAGTAGCTCAGCAGGATAGAGCAACTGCCTTCTAAGCAGTAGGTCAGGGGTTCGAATCCCTTCTGGCGCACCATCTGTTTTTATGGTGGATATAGCTCAGTTGGCTAGAGCGCCAGATTGTGGCTCTGGAGGCCATCGGTTCAACTCCGATTATCCACCCCACTTTAATTTTTACCATTGGGGTGTCGCCAAGCGGTAAGGCAATGGACTTTGACTCCATCATTCGCTGGTTCGAATCCAGCCATCCCAGCCATATTCATTAATTTTATTAATGAGCCATTAGCTCAGTTGGTAGAGCACCTGACTTTTAATCCGGTTGTCCGGGGTTCGAGTCCCCGATGGCTCACCAAATAGATACAACGGTATTAGTACAATTAACCCCCAGTAATACTGGGGGTTTTGTGTTTATAACTGAATATGGTATAATTATAATAGATAGCAAAGATAAAAACGCAACGCACGCATAAAATGTGCCAGAGCCGGTAGGTAGCCCGGCCGTCTTATCGTAATGATAAGGTAAGTAACCTTCCCCTCCCGGGATGTCCATTCTTTGTTAATAACAAATTTTTAGGGAGGGATTGTTTTGAACAAAACAATTGAGAAATTAACAATATTTTTTGAAGATCCGTTTTGGGTAGGGGTCTTTGAACAAATATTCGATGGTAAGTTATTTGTTTGTAAAATTACGTTTGGAGCAGAACCAAAGGATTATGAGGTTTGGGAGTTTATTCTCAAGCACTACTATGATTTAAATTTTAGTAATGCTATTGAAACTAAAATAAAGAAAACTGCCGACAATCCAAAACGGAGGCAACGTAATGCCAAAAGACAAATAAATACAAATGGTATTGGAACCAAGTCGCAACAGGTATTAAAACTACACCACGAAAAGATTAAACGTGAACACAAGCAAGCCCACAAAAAACAAAAAGAAACTGAGAAAGACCGAAAATTTAATTTAATACAGCAAAATCGACAAGAGAAGCATCATGTGCACTAAGGAAACATATCTGGACTTCTGATACTTCAGGATAATT
>JAFRKM010000079.1 GCA_017431755.1 Clostridia bacterium | reverse complement strand
TTTTTGTTTTTTAAAAAATGTTTTAAATCTCTTAAATCCTTTGATATCAACATTAAGAGGGTTACGGGGGGTCTTCCTTAGCTTCGTCAGGAAGACCCCCCACTTTTTTAGAGATTGACAGTACCTAAAATTTTGTGTCAAAAAAATGTCTATTTTTCCCTGTATTTACAAATGTTCAATAAGTGTTTTATAGAAAAAACAGGGAAAAATATTGCTATTTTGTTATTTTAAAAATAATTTTCTAAAAATGTAAAAAAAAAGCAAAAACTTTGCCATAATATATAAGTCAAATGATTATGTTAAAATATATTTATATTTATTTCTTAAAAAAAAACAAAAAAAAAGCGACAACGGCAATTGGCGCTTGTGATATTCTTTTCTGTAAAATAATTATATCATAAGTGCCTTATTTTTTTCAAGTAGAACGAAAAAGGAAGGTACTTTTTATGTACAAAAAACAACTCAAGAAGCGTATTAGGCTTTATTCTGGTGTAAGAAATTATATTTTTGATACTCACGATGCTGACGGTAATTTGACTTTAGATATTTCTGTTGATGAATGGAAACAGTCTATTATTGAGACATTTCAAAAAATAGATAGTGCAGAGATTTGGTTTATTTTCCATGATAAAGATATCATTTCAGCAACTGACACAGAAAAAGAAAAAATAAAGCCAATTCATTGTCATTTTGTTTTGATAAATGATAATGCGAGGTGGCCAAAATCTGTAATGGAAAAAACAGGAACGAATGAGAGAGAGATCGAGAAAGTTAACTCAATAAGTGGTTCAATGCGTTACTTGACTCATACAACTGATAAATCTATGAATGAACGAAAACATAGATATGGCATTTCAGAGTTGTATTATTTTAGGAATGGTGTGAAAATGGATGATAAAATCAAGCGTGAAGATTATTCTTCTAAAATAGTTGGTAAAGAAGTACATAGTGAAGAGGAAACTGCTTTTGTTAATACTAGTAAAATAAAAATACTACAAGGTGAGATTTTAAAATCAGAAATACGTAAGTATTTTGTTGACGAATTTGGCGAAATGAAAGGTAGTTTACTTTTCCTGAAAAAGAAAAAAGAGCTATATTTAGTTTTTGATCAAAGGAAAGAAGAATATATTCACTTGAAATCTAAACCGGGTGGTAGAAGATTAACAACAATTTACATAGAAGGCCCCGGAAATGCTGGTAAAACAACATTAGCAAGATATTTATGTCAATATGAGAATTTAAAAAATGGTTTTGAAAATGAAGTATTTTCTAGTTCAGGAACTGCTGAGAATATAACATCAGACCCATTTCAGAGATACGATAATGAATATTCAACAATACTTGATGAATTCATGCCAGAATTGAGTTTAGGTTTTAGTGATTTTAATAAATATTTTAATAAGACAGGTGCTGTTGATGTTGCATCAAGGAATCAAGTTCAACGTTGGCTAAGTGATTTTTGTTGTATAGTAAAAAGCAGACCTTTATATCAAACTATTGATGCAATTTCACAAACAGCATCAGAACTTGAAAGGTTTGATATGAATAACGTGAAAATGCAGATACAAAGGAGAATACCTTTAAATCTTGTTGTAAATCGTGGTCATATTGTTTTGAAAAAATTTGACGAAAAAACAAATAGCTATTTTGTTTTAAAAGAATTTAAATGTTCTATCATTGATAAAAAAGAGTTAATTAATTTCTTAGCAGAGATGCATGAAATAATTCAGAATTTAGAGTTTGAAGCTACTAAAGAATTTGATATTGAAGAATTAATGTAAAACGGAAGATTCAGCAAAATAGAAACGAAAAGCGAGAAAGCTAAGGCTTTTTTGCTTTTTTTGTAGCACAAAATGATATTTATTTTTGTAACACAAACCGAAAAAGGAGGGCAAACAAAATGGATGAATTTGATTATGACGAACCAATTCCAGCAACTAAAGTAACAGTTCACGCTGATGGCACTGAAACTCACTGTAAGACGATGATCGTTTTAACAGAAAACGCAAAAAGACATATAGCGAAGCGAAAAGACAAGAATAGAAAATTTGAAGAAATGCAAAAAAGGAGAATGCTATGAAATTACAAATAAACATTAAAGAAACTTTTGGTCAATTAATTTATTTACGAACTCGCGATTGGTTGGATTTCAAAACAAAAGAAATTAAAGGGCAAATCATTACGGTTGGTAGTGCTGCAACATTCGAGAAAATCGAGATACGAGCTAAAAATCAAACAAAAGAAATGATGAGCAAATATAAAGTTAACCAAGCATTGAATTTGGACACTATTGAGGCCAATTTTTGGACCATGAACGGAAAAAGTGGTTTAACGTTTTCAATGCCAGAAATAAAGGAGAATTGACAATTTGAAAGTTAAAAATATGTTCTTACATTTTAGAATTTCAGAAAAAGATTTTAAAAAAATCACACGCTTTTCTAAAAAAAAATGGATCTCAATCAGCGAGACAATTAGAAGAATATTGAATGAAAAGTTATAGCTTAGAACGCTCTCTATAGCGTTTTATTTTTAGGAGGATAATTATATGAAAGTATCAGTAACGTTGCGTAGACTGCAAACTAGACATGTTTTAAGGTGGCTTAGTCGTGCTCCGTCTATTTATTTAAAATTAAAGTATTTGATACAAGCAAATAACTTATATGAGATTGACCAATTTACGAAAAATGTAGTAAATATGAGCAATAAAAAGACAAAAAAAAGAATACAATTTGCAGCTGTCATGAAATACGTTATTTCCGAAAACAGTTTTGGCGATAAAATATTAGACATTATGATTTTAAAAAGTGGCTCAAAAATGGATGATAAATTTTTGACTTTAGGAGGACAAATCCAAAGTCTATTTAATTCTGAGTTATTGAGTAAAACAAACGAAATTGGTTATGTTAGCTATAAATTGCTTTATAAAAGGTCCAAAAATAGTGATATTTGCGACTTAAACAACTTAGTTGTAAAAGACACAAAAGGCACAATTAAGCTCTCAAATCGTCACAATTGGGACTATATTGCAAAACCTCATTTGCTCCTTGGCGGAAATTCTGGATCAGGTAAATCATATTTATTGTTTAGTTTAGTTCATAAAATGCTGAGAGAAACATCTAAGGAAAATATTTATATTTGTGATGGCAAATTTGATGAATTGAAAGAAATAGCTGATGAAAAATTTAAGTTAAAAAATAATGCAAAATCAGTATATGCAATTATTGAATTTATCAAGAGAGTAGAAAATGAAATGGACGAAAGATATCGAGATAAATTTAGATCGCGTGAAGCAATATTTTTAGTCATTGATGAATTTGCAGCCTTGAGTTTGGTGCTTGAAAAAGATGAATTTAAAGAATTGAATAAAAGACTAAAAACAATCATTTTAAAAGGCCGTTCGGCCAATATACACGTATTAATTGCGATGCAACGAGCATCATCAAATTCTATAGATTTAGACATTCGAGACAATACAGCAATCAGGATAGGTTTAGGTAATTTATCAACTGAAAATTTTAAGATGATTTTTGGCGAAAGCAGAGCAGAAAATGAAATATTAAATAGAGGCGTTGGAGAAGGTTATATTCTCATCGATGGCGAACAAATTTCACTTTTTGAAAGCCCTGAAATCATAAAAGAAAAAGATAAAGCCCTGGAATAAAAACCCAAAGTTGCATATTTCACTTTGACGTTAAATTTTGTTTGAAAAGCTGTGTCTGAAGAGAACGATAGTTGAAATTGTTGAAGTTGTAGCGTTAAGCGTGAACTGAAACAGTTTTGACGATAGTGAACTGAAGAATACAAGCAGTCTTTTTGAACGAAATAAGTTGAAGTGAAATAAATGCTTTTGGTTTTTATGAAAAAGAAATTGAAAAGCTGTTTTTTATTCATTCGTCGGATTGTCGGGTGCCTTTGAGCGTTACGGAATTTTAGACGGTTTGTAAATGATTTGCGTAGCAAACACGCTTGCGTGCTTGTCGTTTACAAATTGGCTCAAATTTTGTATAAGTGATGCCCGATAAGCAGTCGATTGAATAAAAGTGTTTAAATTCATTCAGAGGTTTGGAGGGTGATGTTTTGACCTTTTTTGGTTATTTAATATTTTAATGACACAAATGACACAATCGATATTTTGTAGAAAAAGGTAGTGTGTCAAGTGTCAAAAAAAAAATACGTTATTTTTAAAATGCGTATTTTAAAAATCTATTTTAATCGTTGGTATGTTTAAGAAAATTCGTTACGGGGTCTTTCTAGCTTCGTCAGAAAGACCCCCCACTAGATTTGACACACACACCTATTTTGTGTCAGAAAACAGGCTCTTTTTCCCTTAAATCAACAACCTTTTATTGAAATATAAAGGAATGAAAAATTGAGGTTTTGTTATTTTAAAAATAATTTCAAAAATAATTTCAAAAATAATTTCAAAAAAAGCAAAAACTTTGTCATAATGTATAAGTCAAATGATTATGTTAAAATATATTTATATTAATTTATTCAAAAAAAAAACAAAAAAAAAGCGACAACGGCAATTGGCGCTTGTGATATTCTTTTCTGTAAAATAATTATATCATAAGTGCCTTATTTTTTTCAAGTAAT